>JBMFPD010000091.1:0-11153 GCA_049969295.1 Anaerolineae bacterium
CTCCAGGGGGTGGAGCCCTTGTTCCAGGTCCACCTGGACCGGCCGATCCGTTGCCTGGTGGCGGGGTCCGCCGGGGCGCGCGTCCGCTCTTCGGCGACGATCCTGGGCCTGGCAGGAGTTCTCTGCGGCCTCTGGACCACCCAGAGGGACGAGTACCCGGTGACGGTGGCCGCTGGCCACTCTGTCTCCCAGGTCATCCTCAGCCCCGAAGAGGTCCTGCACCCGGGGTTTGACCGGCCGGACTGGGCCGTGGTGGTGACGGAGGAAGGGCTGGGCAAGGTCCGTCGCCTCCTCCAGAAGATGGATGCGTCCTGCACCCTGTACCTGGCCGAGGGGCTGGGCCCTGTGGAGACCCGGGCAAGGGTGGTCCTCCTGGACCTCCAGGGAGGCCCCCGCCCCCTCCCGCCCCACGAGCAGACCCTGGCCGCCCTGGCCGCCGCGCTGGACCACAGCGGACTCCTGCCCCTGGAAGCCCTGCGCGAGGCCATCCGCCGCCAGGGGACCTTCGTGGAGGGGAATCTGGCGCTGGTGGAGGTCGGGCTTGCCCTGTCAAGGAAGCAGGCATGAGGGACCGGGACCGTACCAGACCTTCCACGAAAGAACGAATGGCTTGCGGTCGCGCCGGGCTCATTTGTGCATTCGTTGCCCGATTCGTGGACGGCTTTCTCCAGGCCGCTGGCTCGCGTTGCCCCTGGGAGCAACATATTGCCAGCGGCCGATGTAGTGAGGTGCTGAGGATATCCCGGTCACCGGACATGGAGACTTAAAACCGTAGTCTGGAGTAGGCGGGCGGGAAGTGTGGAAAACTCACCCGAGGGGACGGGGAGGGTCCAAGATGTAGGGGGTGGACCTCCCTCACTCCCAAGCGATGGGTCCTGCCGCCGCTGAAGCACCTGGGATGGGTTGGGGAAAACTAGCCAGAGGGATGGGGATGTCCCTGTGGGACGGGCTTGCCCCAAAATCTAGGGGGCGCGGCCACGAGGTCCCCTAGGGGTAGGGGAAGCCCCTTCCCGGAGGTCCCCCGCAGGGGGCCTGGGAGTGGGGATTTATCCCCGGAAATCCCCACTTATCCACAGTTACCGGGCGAGTTATCCACAATCGCTGGATGGGAGAAGGCGATGGGGGTTCTGGAAGACCTGCTGGCGAGCCTGCCGACGGAGGACACGCCTCCACGGGACCTCTGTATCGGTGCCTTCTGGACGGTGGTCTGGGGCAGGCAGGGGTGCGGCCTCGCCGCCACCCAGCGGGACGAAGAGGCCCCCCACGGGCAGCCCGTGGTGCGGTGGGCTGGCCACCTCCTGGAGCACTCCACGGGGGAACTGGCCACCCTGATCCTCTCCGACCACCCCACGGAGGCAGCGTTGGGGATGGCGGCGGTCAACGCTCTGCTCCCGGTGGACCTGGCCCGCTGCACCGAGGAGAACGCGGCAGAGGTGATCGCGAGGCGGGGGGCAGGACGGAACGTGGTCATCGTGGGGCATTTTCCCTTCGTGGAGAGGCTGCGCCCCATCGTGCGCTCTCTTGCCGTCCTGGAACTGCGGCCGCGACCAGGCGACCTGGAGGCCTCCCGCGCCGCGGAGGTGCTGCCCGGAGCCGACGTGGTGGCCCTGACCGGGACGACCCTCCTCAACAGGACCTTTGAGGACCTGCGCCGCCTGTGGCGGCCCGGGGCCTTCGTCCTCATGCTGGGTCCCACAACGCCCCTCTCGCCCGTCCTCTTTGACTATGGGGTGGACATGCTGGCTGGCGTTGTGGTGACGGACCCCGCGCTGGTCCTGCGCCACGCAGCGGAGGGGAGCATCTTCCGCCAGATGCGGGGGGTGCGGCTGGTGACGATGACCGCTCCTGCCAGGACAAGGGGCCACATGTAGTGGAGCACGCCAGGAGGCGTGCCAACCCTTATAGGGGCAGACCGTGTGTGCATGTCCAGACGTCACGCCACAAGCGTGACCTACACAGCCGGTAGGGGCGATGTTGCAGGTGTTCTACAAGGAGGAAGGAGCATGGCAGGGCTTCTGGAGTTTCCGCAGGACTTCATCTGGGGGGCGGCCACGGCAGCCTACCAGATTGAGGGGGCGTGGGACGAAGACGGCAAGGGGCCTTCCATCTGGGATGTCTTTTGCCGCGTGCCCGGTGCCATCCAGAACGGCGACACCGGTGACGTGGCCTGCGACCACTACCACCGCTGGCAGGAGGACGTGGCCCTGATGCGGGAACTGGGCCTGCGGGCCTACCGCTTCTCCATCTCGTGGCCACGGGTCCTGCCAGAGGGGAAGGGCAGGGTCAACCGACCGGGCCTGGATTTCTACGACCGCCTGGTGGACGCCCTCCTGGCCGCGGGGATCCAGCCCTTCGTCACCCTCTACCACTGGGACCTGCCCCAGGCCCTCCAGGAAGAAGGGGGCTGGCCCGCCCGCGATACGGCCCACCGCTTCGCCGATTATGCCGATGTGGTGTCCCGCCGCCTGGGGGACCGCGTCCACCACTGGATCACCCTGAACGAGCCCTGGGTGGCGGCCTACGCCGGCTATGGCAACGGCTACCACGCCCCGGGCATCCAGAACCCCCTGGCGGCGGTCCAGGCTGCCCACCACTTCCTCCTGGCCCACGGCCTGGCAGTCCCCGTCCTGCGGGAGAACGGCGACGCGGCCACCCGGGTGGGCATCACCCTGAACCTGGCCCCCGTGCACCCGGCCTCCGACCGCCCGGCCGACGAGGAAGCGGCCCGCCGCTACGATGGCTTCCTGAACCGCTGGTTTCTGGACCCTCTGTTCCGCGGCCGCTACCCAGAGGACATGCTGGAGATGCTGGGCGCGGCCCTGCCGGAGGGGTACGAGGAGGATATGGAGACCATCGCCGTTCCTGTGGATTTCCTCGGGGTCAACAACTACACCCGCAACGTCATCGCCGACGACCCCGAGAGCCCGGTGGTGGAGACGCGGGAGGTCAAGCCCCACGGCCGGCCTTACACGGAGATGGGGTGGGAGGTCTACCCGGAGGGGCTGTACGAGATCCTCGTGCGGGTGCACCGGGACTACGCCCCGCCGTGCCTCTATGTCACGGAGAATGGGGCTGCTTTCGCCGACCAGGTGAGCGCGGACGGCCGTGTCCACGACCCCCAGCGGGTGGACTACCTGCGGGAGTACATCGCCCAGGCCCACCGCGCGGTGGAGGAGGGCGTGCCCCTGAAAGGCTACTTTGTCTGGACCCTCCTGGACAACTTTGAGTGGGCCTATGGCTACAGCAAGCGGTTCGGCCTCGTCTATGTGGACTTCGCCACCCAGGAGCGCATCATCAAGGACAGCGGCTACTGGTACCGCGAGGTCATCGCTGAGAACGGGGTGAGGTGACCTCACCTCATCCCCCCACAGGGGGTAGGGGTGAGGTCTTGCAAGGAGAGTGTGCTGTGACCCCCGTACGACGTCGGGAGTTCCTGCGCTGGCTGGCCGCGGTCGGTGGGCTCGCGGCCAGCGGCGGCCTTCTGGCCGCATGTGCCCCGCCCGCGCCCCCTGCCCCCACACCCACGGAGGCCGCGCAGGGCGCACCTACTGTGCTCCGGACCACTCCTCCCTCCACCGCGCAGGCGGCCACCGCAACGCCCGCCGCCCAGACGCCCACGCGGGCACCTCAGCCTTCCCCCACGGAGGCGACGCCCGTCCCCACCTCCACGCCCCGGTCCGCGCCGGACCTGGTGGTGGCCCGGGGTGGCGAGCCGGAGGACCTGGTGCGCCGGGCCCTGGCCGCGCTGGGGGGCATGGAGCGGTTCGTGCGGCCGGGCGACGACGTCATCATCAAACCCAACATCTGCGTGGCCTACCACACCTACGAGTACGCCGCCACCACCAACCCGTGGGTGGTTGCAGCCCTGGTGCGCCTGGCCCTGGAGGCCGGGGCGCGTCGGGTGCGGGTGATGGACTACCCCTTCGGCGGAAGCCCCGAAGAGGCCTACGTCCGCAGCGGCATCCAGCAGGAGGTCCAGGCGGCCGGCGGCCAGATGGAACTGATGGCCACCTTCAAGTTCGCCGAAGTGCCCATCCCCCAGGGGCAGGACCTGAAGAAGTGGGCTGTGTACCAGGACGCCCTGAAGGCCGACGTGCTCATTGATGTGCCCATCGCCAAGCACCACAGCCTGGCCCGCCTGACCCTGGGGATGAAGAACCTCATGGGGCTGATCCAGAACCGCAGCGCCATGCACCGGAACCTGGGGCAGCGCCTAGCGGACCTGGCCAGCCTCTTCCGGCCGGCCCTGACGGTGGTGGATGCCGTGCGCATCCTGGTGGACAACGGCCCCACCGGCGGCCGCCTGGAGGACGTGCGGAAACTGGATACGGTCATCGCCAGCCCGGACCTCGTGGCGGCCGATGCCTATGCAGCGACCCTCTTCGGCCTGCGCCCGGACGACCTGGACTACGTGCGCGCGGGCGCGGCGATGGGCCTCGGGCGGAGCGACCTCCGCAACCTGCGCATAGAAGAGATCCCCGTCGGCGGGTGAGGTGAGGAGGAACCACAGAGGGCACAAAGTACACAGAGGACACAGAGTTTTTCAAAAAATCCTTATGATCAGAATCCTCTGTGGTCTCCGTGGTTATCTCTGGGGGCAGGCAATGCGAGCGTTGTGGCAGTGGTCTCCCCAGCGCTGGACGGCCCTGCGCAGGGCCATCCAGTACGCAGCGTTGTGCGCTTTCCTTGTCCTTTTCGTTTGGTCGCGGCGGGGTGGGTGGCCGGCAACCCTCGTCAACGTCCCCATGCGGCTGGACCCCCTGGCCATGCTGGCCCACGCCCTGGCCAGCCGGACCCTCCTGGCCGGGTCCGCACTGGCCCTGCTGACGGTTGCCCTGGCCTTCGCCTTCGGGCGGGCCTGGTGCGGCTGGCTCTGCCCCCTGGGGACGCTCCTGGACCTCTTCCCCCTCCGCCGGAGGCAGGCCCGTCGCTCCCCTGAGGCCTGGCGCAGCGTCAAGTATGCCCTCCTCCTGACCCTTCTCTGGGCGGCCCTCCTGGGCAACCTGACCCTGATGGTCCTGGACCCCCTGACCCTCCTCTTCCGGGGCCTTTCGGCGGCGGTGTGGCCGGCGGTGGACCAGGTGGTGACTGGAGCGGAGCGGGCGCTCTACCGGGTCCCCCTCCTCCAGGGCCCCCTCTCGGCCTTTGAGGGGTGGGTGCGCCCGAAGGTCCTGCCGCCAGAGCCTGCCTTCTACCGGCTGGCCTGGCTCTACGGAGCCGTCCTCCTGGGCGTCGTGGCCCTGAACTGGGCGGCGCCGCGGTTCTGGTGCCGGGTCCTGTGCCCCTTGGGCGCGCTCCTGGGGCTCCTGGCCAGGGTGGGCCTGGTGCGGCGGGAGGTGAACGACCGCTGCATCCAGTGCGATGCCTGCGCCCGCGTCTGCCCCACGGGGACGGTCCAGGCGGAGGAGGGGTACGGGAGCGACCCTGCGGAGTGCACCCTGTGCCTGGAATGCCTGGCCGCCTGCCCGGTGGGGGCCATCCAGTTCCCGGCCCGCCTGGGCTGGGCAGCCCGACGGCCCTACGACCCTGGCCGTCGGGAGGCGCTGGGGGCGCTGGCGGCAGCCGCGGCGGGGGTGGCCCTCTTCCGGAGCGATCTGGCAGCCCGGCGGGACCACCCCTTCCTCATCCGGCCGCCGGGGGCGCGGGAGAACAACCTCCTGGCCAGGTGCATCCGCTGTGGGGAGTGTGGCCGTGCCTGCCCCACGGGGGCCATCCAGCCGGCCCTGATGGAGGCCGGCCTGGAGGGGCTGTGGACGCCGGTCCTGGTGCCGCGCCTGGGCTACTGCGATTACTCCTGCCACGCTTGCGGACAGGTCTGCCCTGTGGGGGCCATCCCGCCCCTGAGCCTGGAGGCCAAGCGGGAGCAGGTGATCGGCCTGGCCTACATTGACACCAGCCGCTGCCTCCCCTGGGCCGACCTGGTGCCGTGCATCGTCTGCGAGGAGATGTGCCCTGTGCCGCAGAAGGCCATCTGGCTGGAGGAAGTGGAGGTGCGGAACGCGGCGGGAGAGTCGGTCGTGCTCCAGCGGCCCCACGTGGACCGCACCCGCTGCATCGGCTGCGGCATCTGCGAGTACAAGTGTCCGGTGAATGGTGAGACAGCCATCCGGGTCTACGTGCCGGGCGACGCCAGGGCTTTGTAGGACACGAAGGACACAGAGAATTCCGAAGGCTTTCCTGACCTCTGTGTCCTTCGTGGTCGCCAGTCCACAAGGGTGCACGGCCCCGTGCACCTCTACGTACCGTGGGGTTTGTCGTGCGGCACGTAGGGGCAACTCATGGGTCGCCGTCCATAAGAGGGACCTTATTCAGTCCGCGGTGCCTCCTTCTCCCGCAGCGCCTGCTCCTGCAGGGCGAACTTCTGGGGCTTGCCCAGAGCGGAGCGGGGGAAGTCCTCCACGAACCGCACCTGGTCGGGGATTTTGTAGGCTTCCAGGGCCTGGCGGCAGTAGGCGATGACCTCCCGTTCCGTGAGGTTCGCGCCTGGCTCCCGCAGGACGAAGGCCCAGATCTCCTCTCGGCCCAGTTCGCCCGGCACGCCCACCACCGCCGCCTCGCGGATGGCCGGGTGGGTGACCAGGTAGGCCTCAATCTCCGCTGGATAGACGTTCTGCCCGGCCCGCAGGATGAGGTCCTTCTTGCGCCCCACGATGCGGATGTAGCCCCGCTCGTCCATGGTGGCCAGGTCCCCGGTGTGGTACCAGCCTTCTGCGTCTACGACCTGGGCCGTCTGGTCCGGGGCGTTGAGGTAACCCACCATCAGCCCTTCGCTGCGGCAGACCAGTTCGCCCACCTGGCCCGGGGGCAGGGGGCGGCCCTCGTCGTCCACGATGCGCACCTCTATCCCCGGCATGGGGCGGCCCACCGTCTCCACCTGGGCCTCGTCGGGGTCGTCCAGTTCCGTCGCCGCGATGCCCCCGGCCAGTTCCGTGGTGCCGAAGCCGATGTGCACGGCGCACCCAAACCGCTCCCGGATCTGCCTTGCCACCTCGGGGGGGCAGGGGGCGGAGCCCGTCGCACAGATGAGGAGGGACGAGAGGTCGTAGCGGTCCAGGTCCTCCACCCGCAGGAGGACGGCCAGCGCCGTGGGAACGGCCAGGAAGACGGTCACCTTCTCGTCCTGGATGGTCTGCAGGGTCTCCCGGGGGTCAAAGCGGCGGTGCCAGATGAGGGCATCGCCCAGGAGGAGGGCCTGGAGCATGAACTCCAGGCCGGCGATGGCGAAGGGGCCGATGCTTGTGAGGAAGACCTGCGGCCGACCAGCCGCCCGCAGGAGGCGCTCTCCGTAGCGGGCCAGGGCCTTGGCCATGCGCGGGAGGGTCTTGGGCGAGGGGCGGTGGAGCCACGCCTGCCGCAGGCGGAGGCTGGCCACCACCGGGGCGATGAGGCTGCGGTGGGTGTGGAGCGTCCCCTTGGGCATCCCCGTGGTGCCGGAGGTGTAGAGGATGCACAGGAGGTCCGTGGGGACGACTTCCACCGCGGGGGGCTCGCTGGGTGTGGCCCACAGGGCTTCCACGTCGGGGCCGGCCCACAGGATGCCTCCCGGGAGGAGCGAGGCCGCTTCCGGGCCTTCCAGGAATTCCAGGCTATCCCGGGGCAGGGCCTCCCGCTCGGCCACCAGGAGGCGCGGCTGGCAATCCCCCAGGACGTGGCGCAGGAGCCGGGGGCGGGATTGGGGGTTGAGGGGGACGATCACGCCCCCCAGACGGGCCAGGGCGAAGAAGAGGACCACGAAGGGGACGCTCGGCGGCAGGAGGGTGGCGACGCGGTCCCCCTTGCCGATGCCCCGTGCAGCCAGGGCATGGGCTGCCGCCAGGACCCGGTCCCGCAGCGCGCCGTAGGTCAGCCGCTCCCCTCCGCAGACCAGGGCTAGGTTGCGCGGCCGCGACGTCGCCACCTCGTCAAAGGCCTGGAACATGGTCATCTGGGTGTTAAGCATGGCCTGTCAACCTCCGGTGAGGGGAAGGGTGTAGATGCGGTAGGTCTTGTAGCGCTCGGCCCCCAACCGCCCGGCCAGGTAGTTGACAATGGTGTTGAACTCGGAGGTCACGGAGCCGTCCAGCCACTTGTATCCCCGCTCGTACACGGCACGGATGACCTCCAGGTACAGGAGCGCGTCTATGCCGCGGCGGCGGTAGGCCGGCAGGACGCCCATCAGTTTGAAGGTCACCACGTCAATGCGGCGGGCGTACCAGAGCATCTTCGCCCAGCCGAGAGGGAACAGGCGGCCGTTGAGGTGGATGAGGACGCGGTTGGGGTCGGGGATGGCGCCGGCGAACCCCACCGCCTCCCCATCCGCCTCGGCGAAGACGATGAGGTTCGGGTCCAGGAGGGGGCGCACACCCCGGGCCAGGCGCTCAAAGTCCTCCCGGGGCACAGGGGCGTAGTAGTGCATCCCCTTGAGGGTCTCGGTGAAGAGGCGGTGGGCGACGGCGATCTCCTCGTCCCAGCGGGACAGGTCCACCTTGCGGAGGGTGACCCGTTCCCGGCGGCGGGCCGCCTCGGCCACTTCCACGATAGACGGGGGGAGGTTCCGCATCTCCTCGCCGATCTGCTCGCGGAAGGCCCGCCAGGCGTAGACGTCGTGGTGCTTGCGGAAGCCGTAGCGCTCCAGGAAGTCCTTGTAGTAGGGCGGGGTGTGGCCGGCCAGGATGACCGGTGGGCAATCGGCCCCCTCCACCAGGACTCCCGGCCGGTTGCTCTCATTGAAGTTGTAGGGGCCGACCAGGTGCTCCATGCCCCGCGCTCTGGCCCAGTCCCGGGCCGTGTCCAGCAGGGCCTGGGCGGCCTCGTAGTCCTCCAGCACCTCAAAGAAGCCGAAGTCCGCTTCTTTCTCCCCGATCATCTGGACGCGGTAGGGGTCCACGTAGACGGCGATGGTCCCCACCACGTCCCGGCCGCGGCGGGCGAGGAAGAGGTCCACCTCTGCCCGTCGGAAGAAGGGGTTGTGCTCCGGGGAGATCTCCCTGAGGGCCTCGGAGATGAGGGGCGGGACCCAGTTGCGGTCGCCCCGGTACACCTTCCAGGGGAAGAGGACGAAGGCCTTGCGGTCCCTGGGCGTCGTGACCTTCTGGACCTGGACCTCCACCGCCGTGTCCATGGTTGCCCTCCTGGTGGTCTGGGGGAAGCCGCCGCCTCCATTGTACCACAACACGGGCAGGCGTCAACGGTTGCGCGTGGCGGGCCAGAACATCGTTGCCAGGCAGGTCAGGCTTGCAGCGTGACGCTCTGGGCGCGCCGGGAGGCGCGCCCTACGGTCTGCAAGGCAGGTTGTCAACGGGCGGCACGAAGCCACGGTGGCCCTGGGCCGGGTGGCTGGCGATCCTCAGGTCCAGCGCCGCTTCTGGACCATGGCACAGGTCCCGAAGACCACGTCTATCCCGTGCTCGCGGCAGTAGGCGATGGCCGCCTCGGACTCTGCCCCGGGCTGCATCCAGATCCGCCTTCCGCCCAGGCGGTGGATCTCCTGCACCACCTGCTCGGTGACGGCTGGCGGCACCACCAGGTCAAAGACGGCGGGCATCTCCGGTAGGTCGGCCACGGACCGGTAGAGGGGCTCGCCATCTACCTCGCCTCCCCTGGGGTTCACCCCGTAGACCTTGTAGCCTGCCGCCCGCAGGTCGCGGAAGATGCGGTTGCCGTACTTCCCGGGGTCATGGCTCACGCCCACCACCGCCCAGACCCGCTCGTTCACGAATTCCCGGATCAGGTCCTCCATCGGACGCATGGCCATCCCCTCCAGGGCTTGTCTCCTCACCGGGGCTTTGGCTCCCGGCTGGGGAGGTAAATGGCCTCTGCTGGACACGCGGGGATGCAGGCGTGGCAGCCGTAGCAGAGGCTGGCATCCACGAACGGCGGCTCCTCCGGGTCTATCTGGAGGATGGCCTTGCTCTTGCAGACGGCGCGGGCCAGGCACTTGCGGCAGGCGCGACATTTGGCCTCGTCCACCGCTGGGACCGCTGCCGCCTGCGTCTTGGTGAAGTCCACCACGGGCATGGGCACGCTCCATATACCCCTATGGGGTATCTATCGTCCATTATACACGACGGAGGGAAATCCGTCAAATCGGCCTGCCCTCCCATTTGACAAGGAACCCCCTGGGCGGTACACTTCCCCCTGGGCCCTGAAGGGATGCCCTCGGATGCCGGTGGTGGGCTGCCCATGACCTGTTGTGTGGTGAGCTTGCGCTCCTTTCCCGATGGCCCGGTGCGCACCCCCGTCCCGGAGAGCGACCCGGTGAACATCGCCTGGGCGCTTTCAGGTCACTACCTCAGTTTCTACACCGTGCGGCGGCTTTCCGACGCCGCCCTGGTCCGCACCCTGGCCCCCTTTGACCCCGTCATCGTCGCCCTGGACCGGGAGGACGTAGAGAGCACCTGGCGCGTGGTGCAGGCCGCATCGGGACAGGTCTTCACCTACAGCGAGGGCCACATCTGGGATTACCAGACCCTGCCGCCCGTTCTGCAGGTGCGCTGGGTGGAGGTCCTGCGGCGCTCCCACCTGAACCTGATCTACTGGGAGAAGTACCTGCCCTTCTACCGCGCGCTCTCTCCCGTGCCGGTGGCCTACCTGCCCTTCCCCTACCTGGTGGAGGAGGCGAGGGCCCGTGCCGTGCCCCTGGAGGAGCGCCCGGCTCTGGGGGTCGTGCCCACGGGGCTCGCCGGCCGGAGCCGCAACGGCCTGGCCGACGTCCTGGTGGCCCGGCACCTGCGGGAGGAGGGGCTCCTCTCCCAGTGGCTCTTCTGCCTGGACGACGCGGCCTTCCAGGAGGATGCCGCAGCCATCCTGGCCCTCCTGGGCCTGTCGTCCAGGGAGGTGGCTCCTCCGGGCCGGCACCGGTGGGGGCACTGGCGGGCCTGGCTGGTCCGTTCGGGTGTGGACTACCGGCCGCTCCTCCGGGCGTGGGACCGGCTGCGCAGGGCCCGCGGTCAGGAGACGCTGCCCGCGCCTGCGTGGTGGCCTGTGCCCGAGGTCGGGTTCCTGCGGAGGACGCGCTGGGACCGTTACCTGCCGCACCTGGCCCAGGCGCGCCTCCTGGTGGACCTGAACAACCGGGAGACGGTGGGCCGCAATGCCCTGGACTGCGCGGCGTTGGGCGTGGCCTGCGTCTCCACGCCAGCGTCGGACCTGCAGCCGGTGCTCTTCCCTGAGAC
>JBMFPD010000092.1:0-11051 GCA_049969295.1 Anaerolineae bacterium
CCCGAGAGACCCCGCCTGGTGGGTCCTCGCGCCGGCCAGCGCGCTGGCCCTGGGCATCGTCCTCCTGGCCCTGGGCCTGCGGGGCATGGGCATCCACATCCCCCACGGGGCCTCCAGCCCTCCGGCAGCCGTCTCCCCAACCCCATCCCCTACCCCGCGCCCTGCGGTCTGGATCGCCCCGGACGTGCCCGGCGAAGTGGCCCTGCCCATCGCCTCCTGGGTGAGCGCACACCCAGAGGCCGCGACACTCGCCTCTGCACCAGAGGGCGCGGCCGTCGCAGTCCAGATGTCCCCCACCGAATGGACGGCCCCTCTCTGGGAACGGATCTACGTCGTCGCCGTGCCCTACAAGAGCCGGCTCACCAGCCTGGGCTCCGACGCCCTGCGGCAACTTCTGCAGAGTCCAGGGGTTGTCCTGGACATAGAGAGGCTCGCCAGCCTGGGAACCGACGCCCTGCGGCAGCAGTGGCAGGCTGCCTCGGAGGAGAAGGGCTTGCGCTGGCTGGCCGAACCAGAGGCGCTGGACGCGATGGAGGCCCTCCTCGGTCCGCAGGGACAGGGGGTGTCCCTGGACCTTGTCCCGAGGGAGCAACTGGCCAGCCGGGCCTGGGAGGCAGAACAGGTCCTCGCCTTCCTCCCCTTTGACCATCTGGAACCCCGCCTCCGCCCCCTCCAGGTGGATGGCTACGCCGTCCTGGACCCAACCGATCGCCTGGAGCGGTATCCCCTTGCACTGCGCGCCTACATCCGCGGCCCCGCGGCCCTGGTCCAGGCCCTCACCGAGGCGGTGCGGGCCCGCACCCCTCTCACCAACCGCGACCCGGCCCGCTTTGCAAGCCTTGCAGTGACGGGCAACGTCTCTCTGACCCGGGGCGTGGCCGTCCAGATGGACGCGCTGAGCGACCCGGGCCACCCGGTCCGCGGCATCGGCCCGCGCCTCGCGCAGGCGGATGCCACCCTGGTAGGTCTCCTGGCCCCCTTCACCCCCGCGTGCCAGCCTCAGGAGGCCATGACCCGCTTCTGCAGCCGCCCGGCCTACGTGGAAGCCCTGCGCGTCATGGGCGCGGACGCCGTCTACCTGACCGACGGGCACCTGGCGGATTTCGGCCCCGAGGGCATCTCCTTCTCCCTGGGCCTCCTGGAAGACAAGGGGTTCCCGGTCGTGGGCACAGGACGGAACAGGAAGGAGGCCTTCCAGACCAGGATCCTCTCGGTGGGAGGGGCTCGGGTGGCCCTCCTGGCTTACAACCAGGCCGGGCCGCCAGAAGCCTGGGCCACGGAGGAGGGCCCGGGCACAGCGCGCTTTGACCTGGAGGCGGCGCGCACCGCCGTCGTGCAGGCCCGCGCTGCCGCCGACCTCGTGCTGGTCCTCGTCCAGCATGAAGATCGGTACAGCGCTCTGCCGAATCCCCAGGAAAGGCTGGACTTCCGCGCCCTTGCCGACGCAGGAGCAGACCTCATAGTGGGCACCGAGGCGCATGAGCCCCGGGCCGCCGAGTTCTACGGGAAAGCCCTCCTCGCCTACGGCCTGGGCAACCCCGTCTCGGACCAGATGTGGTCGCCCAGGACACGCCAGAGCACGGTCCTCTGGTGCACCTTCTACGGGGGACGGTGGCTGGGGGTGGACCTCCTCCCGACCCAGATGGAGCCGGATGGCCAGGCCCGCTGGCTGGCAGGGGCCGAGGCCCGGGCCGCCCTTGAGGACCTCCTCCCCTGAGCCGTAAGCAGGGCAGGCTATCTGTAAGAGACGCTTCCAATCGCGGTCTATTCTGCTGCAAGGACGGACGATGTCCAACCTTTCCAGGGGCAATGCGGTCCAGTGGCCTGGAGAAAGCTGTCAACGAATTGGCCAACGAATACACGAATGAGCCCGGCGCGACCGCAAGCCATTCGCTTATTTGTTCCTTTACTCGTGGACGGCACGAGCAGGGCGAACACACCCTGGGCATCTGATCCTTGCACCTGAGCAGAGCAGCCCCGAAACACATCATGGCTCCCCTTGTTCCCTTGGCCCCCATCTGGTATAATCTTCGCCGTCAGCGATCAGCACAGCACAGCGCAGCACCGCGGAGGGACGCCATGGCCATCTACGCCTTTGAGGGCCGCACGCCGAAGATCGGCCCCGACACCTACATCCATCCCTCGGCCGAGGTCATCGGCCTGGTCACCATCGGCGCTGGGTGCTGGATCGGGCCCGGGGCCCGCATCCGCGGCGACTACGGCGAGGTCGTCATTGGCGACGGGACCAGCGTGGAGGACAACTGCGTGGTCCATGCCCGCCCCGGCGAGATCACCCGCATCGGGAACCATGTCACCCTGGGGCACGGCTGCGTGGTCCACAACGCCACGGTGGAGGACTGGGCCGTCATCGGCATGGGAGCCGTCGTCAGCGACTGGGCCGTGGTGGAAGAATGGGCCGTCGTGGGCGAGGGGGCAGTGGTCCGCCAGAACCAGCGCATCCCGGCGCAGCACATCGCCGTGGGGGTGCCAGCCCGCCTGCTGGAGAACCGCTGGGTGGACGAGGGGTACCAGGAGGAGTGGACCCGCTTCAAGCAGATCTACACCGACCTGGCCCGCCGCTACCCACAGGGCCTGAAGCGGCTGGACGAGGGATGAATCCCCGCTCAGCCCAGGGGGTGTGAGGTGATGGCAGAGGGTGAGAAAGAGGCGATCCTATACGAGAAACTGGGGGACGGCACGGTGCGCTGCCACCTTTGCGCGCACCGCTGCACCATCCGGCCCGGCCACCTGGGGGTGTGCCACGTGCGGGTCAACCGCGACGGCGTCCTCTACACCCTGGTCTACGGCCAGGCCGTCAGTCAGGCCATGGACCCGGTGGAGAAGAAGCCCCTCTTCCACTTCTACCCCGGCACGGGGGCTTTTTCCGTGGCCACGGTGGGGTGCAACTTCCGCTGCCGCTTCTGCCAGAACGCCGAGATCTCCCAGATGCCCCGCGACGAGGGGAGGATCGTGGGCCGCTACACACCACCCTCCCAACTGGTGGAGACGGCCAAGCGCTACGGCGCCCGCAGCATCGCCTACACCTACACCGAGCCCACCATCTTCACCGAATACGCCTACGACACTGCAGTCCTGGCCCACAAGGAAGGCATCGCCAACATCTACGTCACCAACGGCTACATGACCCAGGAGATGCTGGACTTCTTCCACCCCTACCTGGACGCAGCCAACGTGGACCTCAAGGCTTTCCGCGACGAGTTCTACCGCACGGAGTGCGGTGCGCGCCTTGCGCCAGTCCTGGAGAGCCTCAAGTACATGCGGAAACTGGGCATCTGGGTGGAGGTGACCACTCTGGTCATCCCTGGCCTGAACGACAGCGAGCAGGAACTGCGGGACATCGCCCGCTTCCTGGTGCAGGAACTGGGGCCGGACGTCCCCTGGCATGTCAGCCGCTTTCACCCCTACTACAAGGAATGGGACCGCCCCCCAACGCCCGTCTCCACCCTGCATCGGGCGCGGGAGATCGGCCTGGAAGAGGGCCTGCGCTACGTGTACGAGGGGAACGTCCCCGGAAGCCCGGGCGAGCATACCTATTGCTACGTCTGCGGCGAACGGGTCATCGCTCGGATGGGCTTTCAGATCACCGCCTACCGGCTCCGGGACGGGCGCTGCCCCCAGTGCGGCACGGTGATAGATGGCGTCGGACTCTGACAAAGCCTCCCACAAGGTCCCCAGGCCCCGCATCGCCCAGAAAGCCCTGGCCCTCCGTCAGCGCTGGGCTGGCCTTCTCCCGCGCCTGCGGCTCCCTTCTCGCTTCGTGCTCCTGGGGGCCCTTGCCCTGGCCCTCCTCGCCCTGGTCCTGGAGGCGTACCTCTCCACGATGGCGGTAGCCGTCACAGTGCGCGTGGATGGCACAGGCCAGCAGGTCACTGCCTACCGACGCACGGTGGAGGGCCTGCTCCGGGCCATGGGCATCCCCTTCAGCGATGCGGACATCGTCATCCCGCCCCCCGAGACGCGCCTTGTGGAGGGCATGGAAGTGACGGTGCTCCACGCCCGCCTGGTCCATCTGGAGGCCGACGGCCGTGCCCTCCAGGTGCTCACCCACGCGCGCACGCCCGCTGAGGTCCTGCGGGAAGGGGGTCTCGCCTTCGGCCCAGCGGATCAGGTGCGCGTCAACGGCCAGCCGTGGGGCCTGGACCAGCCCTTCCCACCCGCCCAGTCCCCTCCGGCCCCCCTGCACCTGGCCCTCCGGCGCGCCGTCCCCATCCAGGTGGAGATAGACGGCGTGCGCGCCGAACTCCTGACGGCGGCCCCCACCGTTGGCGAGGCCCTCCGGGAGGAGGGCATCACCCTCTACCTGGGGGATCTGGTCCGCCCAGACCTGGGGACGCCGGTCACTGCGGGGCTCCAGGTCTTCGTGGAGCGCTCGGTGCCGGTGGAGATCGCCGTGGATGGCCGTACGGTGGAGACGCGGACCCGTCGCCAGACGGTGGGGGAACTCCTGGCCGACGAGGGCGTCCACCTGGTCGGGCAGGACTACGTGGCCCTGCCCCTGGATGCCCCGGTCGTCCCAGGCCTGCGGGTGGAGGTGGTCCGGGTGCGGGAGGCGCTGGAGGTGGAACAGGAGGTCATCCCTTACGAGACCCTCTGGCAGCCAGACCCGGACCTGGAACTGGACCAGCAGCGCATTGAGCAGGCCGGCGGGCCGGGGATCATCAAGCACCGCTACCGCACCGTGTGGGAGAACGGCATGCCCCGCGAGCGCACCCTGGAAGAGACCTGGGTGGACCGCGAGCCGACGACGCGCCTCATCGCCTACGGCACCAAGATCGTCAGCCGGCCCCTGGAGACGCCCGAGGGGACCTTCACCTACTGGCGTAAGGTGCGGATGCTGGCCACCTCCTACTCGGCAGCCACGGCAGGCAAGGACAAAAACCACCCAGAGTACGGCATCACGTACCTGGGTTGGCCCATGCGCAAGGGGATCGTGGCCGTGGACCCCAGCGTCATCCCCCTGGGGGCCAGGGTCTACGTGCCAGGCTACGGAGTTGGCATCGCGGGCGACACCGGCGGGGCTATCAAGGGCCGCCACATAGACCTGGGCTACGACGAAGACAACCTGGTCCTGTGGTACCGGTGGGTGGACGTGTACCTCCTGGACCCTCCGCCGCCGCGGCGCCAGATCCGCTGGGTCCTGCCCAACTGGCCGGTGGAGCGGAGATGAGCAGCGAAGAGGCCGGCCACCTCCCCGCCCGCCTGCGGGAACTGGGCCTGCGGCCCCTGCGCCACCGCGGGCAGCACTTCCTCGTCTCAGGGGCCATCCTGCAGGCCATCGTGGCGGCAGCAGACCTCCGGCCCGACGACTGGGTCATTGAGGTGGGGCCCGGGCCGGGCAACCTGACCCGCTTCCTGGCCCAGGCCGTGGGGCGCGTCATCGCCGTGGAGGTGGACCCCCGCCTCTACGAGGTGCTGCGCGAGGACTTAGAAGGGGTGGGGCGTGTGGTCCCCATCCTCGCCGATGCCCGGCAGCTCACCCCCTCCCAGATGCTCCAGGCCGGGGGCGATCCCACTGGCCGCCACCCCTACAAGGTAGTGGCCAATCTCCCTTACTACCTGACCTCGCCCCTCCTGCGCCATTTCCTGGAAACCGAAGTGCCGCCGGAGCTCCTGGTGGTCACTGTGCAGTGGGAGGTGGCCCAGAGGATCTCCGCCCGGCCCCCGCAGATGAGCCTCCTCGCCGTGGCCGTCCAGTTCTACGGGGAGCCGGAGGTCGTGCGCAGGGTGCCGGCCGGCGCGTTCTACCCCCGCCCCAGGGTGGACTCGGCCGTGGTGCGCATCCGGGTGCGTCCGCCGGAAGCCCGGCCACACCGTGACCCGGCGGCCTTCTTCCGCGTGGTGTCCGGGGGGTTCGGGCAGAGGCGCAAGCAGTTGCGGAACTCCCTGGCGTGGGCCCTGGGCCTTCCTTCCGAGGAAGTGGCCCGTGCCCTCCGGGCTGCAGGCGTGGAGCCAGACCGCCGCGCCGAGAGCCTCTCCCTGGAAGAATGGGCCCGGGTGACCGATGCGTTAGCCCAAAGCCACGACGAAGGCGACGGCCAGGTCCTCCGTGTGGGATAGGCTCACGGCCCACTCCCGCAGGCCCAGGGACCGAGCTCTCGCCCCTGCTGCACCGTGCAGGCGCACTGCGGGCCGGCCCTCCGCGTCTGCCACGACCTCCAGGTCCGTCCAGCGGAAACCGGCCACGCCGGTGCCCAGGGCCTTGGCGATGGCCTCCTTGGCTGCCCAGCGCGCCGCCAGGCGCTGCGCCTCCCCACGGCAGTGGGCCCGTTCGGCCTCCGTGTAGATGCGGGCGAGGAACCGCTCCCCGAAGCGGCGCACCATCCGCTCCACCCGCGCCACCTCCACCACGTCCACGCCCACGGCCAGCACGGCGCCTCACCCCCCGAGGATGCGCCGGGCCACCCGCTGGCCCATCTCCACGGCGTAGTTGGTCCCCCGGTCCCAGGGGTAGACCTGGCTCATGGTGGCCAGGTACAGCCCTTCCCAGGGCGTCTCAAGGGGCGGGAGGAGGCGGGAGTGGCCCAGGCCCGGCACTGGCTGGGCATCGGCCTCCCGGAAGAGCCACGCCTTGCGGATCCAGCCTTCCTCAAAGGCCGGCTGGATGCGCCGCAGGCCCGGCAGGAACTCCGCCAGGAGTTCCTCCTTGTCCATGCGGAAGTAGCGGTGCTCGCGGGGCAGGTAGTGGCCCAGGTAGACGAGGTGGTCGCCGCCATAGTGGGCGCGGTCCACGTAGTTGGTGTGCTCCACCAGGGCCAGGAAAGGGAACTCGCGCGCCGGCAGGTTGAGCCAGTAGACGTTAGGGGTCACCTGGTGCCGGAGGGCGAGGACCAGGGTCAGCGCGCCCACCGTCTTCAACCCCCGGAGGCGTTCGCGGTAGTCCGAGGGCAGGTCCGGCGCGATCTCGGGGAAGAGGCGCAGCGGCGCGGTGTAGACCACCTGGTCAAAGAGATGCCGGCTCCCCCCCGCCTCCACCTCCAGGCCGCCCGGGACCCGGCGGATGCGTTCCACCGGCGTCGCCCGACGGATCCCGGCCCCCTGCTCCTCGGCCCGGGCCGCCAGATAGTCAATGAAAGCCTGGAACCCGCCGCGGAAGTAGCCTAGGCGGGGCGTCCGCTTGTGGAAGCGGGC
The DNA here is from genome assembly GCA_049969295.1 of Anaerolineae bacterium. Classification (GTDB taxonomy): domain Bacteria; phylum Chloroflexota; class Anaerolineae; order DTPP01; family DTPP01; genus DAOTYM01. The sequence continues at coordinate 7,150 of JBMFPD010000092.1, forward strand.
CCAGAACCAGGCCATGTTCACCCCTTCGTAGTCTTCTATGAACTTCCCCTCCAGGAGGGGCAGCCACAGGACCTCAAAGGCCTCGCGCCCCATCCAGCGAGGGAGCCACTCGCAGGCCGTCTTGTCCTCCAGGGGCTGCCAGTCCCGGGTCAGCCGCAGGTAGAGGATGACGAGGCCGGTGCGGACCTTGGACCACAGGCTCAGGTGGGGGAACTTGAGGACGGCGATGGGGCTGTCAAAGGGGTACGCTCCGCCCCGCGACCAGATGGAGGTGAGGGGTCTGGGGAAGAAGAGCGCATCTCCGAAGCCGATCTCCTGCACGAAGCGGATGATGACGTCGTCCGAGGCGAAGATGTGGTGGTAGAACCGCTCCAGGGACCACTCCCAGGCCTCATCCCGGAAGCCGGAACTGAGGCCGCCCAGGGTCCCGGAGGCTTCAAAGAGGGTCACCTGGCACCCGCGGCGTGCCAGTTCATAGACCGCGGTCAGGCCGGTCACGCCCCCGCCCACGATGCCCACGTGCTTCTGTGTGTCCGTCATGGCTGGTCCCATCCCATTGGTGCGCGTTTGGTAAGCCAGGGACTCACCTCTACCCCCTCAGCCGGAGGATGAGGAGAGGTCAGGAACCGGAACCCGGTGGAGCCGACGCCAGGGGCTGTTCCTCCTCCCGCAGTTTGCCGGCGCGGGCGAAGTCCTGCCAGGAGACGCTCTCCCTCCACATGTAGTACGCGCCCAGCGCGGTGATGGGGAACCATAGCGCCGCGTGCAGGACGAAAGTGTACCCCGCGGCCGTCTCAGGCGGCACCCCGAAGGCTTTCAGCACCTCAATGCCCGGCGTGTCAAAGGTCCCCACATACCCCGGGGAGGAGGGGATGGTCGTCGCTAGGTTGACCACCCCGTTCATCAGCATCAAGACGTAGAAAGGCACGGCAAAGTCAAACCCGTGCATGACGAACCAGTACTTGACCGTCTCCGTGAGCCAGACGAAGACCGAAGTCACGAAGACCATGGCCACGTCCCGCCCGCTGCGCAGGGAGGCCAGACCGTCCATGAAGCGGTCCAGGATGCCGCGCACGGGCTCCCGGAAGCGCTGGGGAAGGAGCCGGTCCACAAGCCACCCGTAGACCTTCTGGGAGAGGGCCGGGCGGGCAGCGATGACGAAGAAAGCGCCCAGCGCGCCGAAGAAAAGGAAACTGAAGAGCACCACCACGCGCCGCAGGTACTCCGGCATGGGGGTGAAGGGGAGGGCGATGAAGACGAAGAGGAGCATCACCACGCCGTCAAAGATGCGCTCAATGATGATCGTAGCCAGGGACGCACTGACGCTCACCCCGTCCTTGCGCCGAAGGACGTAGGCCCGGATGACCTCGCCGGCCCGCGCTGGGTAGACGTTGTTCCCCATGTAGCCGATGCAGACCACAGGGAACAACCGGCGCAGGGGCACCCGCTTCATAGGGCGCAGCAGGTAATGCCAGCGCCAGGTGCGGGCCCACACAGCCACGAAATAGACCATCACCCCGGGGATGAGCCAGGCGTAGCGGGCCCCGCGCAGGGCCTCCCAGACCTCCGCCAGTTTGAGGTTGGCCAGGGCCTGGTACAGGAAGAGCGCGCTGATACAGAGCCCCAACCAGAACTGCCACTTCTTCAACATGTCGTCCTCTATCCAGCCACGCTCAAGGGGCCTGGTGCTTCCCTGTTGGGCAAAGGCGTTCCGCAGCAGGAGGCTACGGCGACCTATCCGGCACGCTGTCAGCAGCCTTCAACATCACCCCCAGGACCCGCTCCAGGGCCATGGTGTGGCTGCAGGTCCCGTGGGTCTGGAAGAAGCGGCACGTGCAGGTCCAGGCACCCTCATCGTAGGTCACGGTGTGGTCCGCGTGCTCCCCGTGAAAGGTCACCCGGAACGTGTGGAACCGGATGCGCTCCGGCTCTTCTGCATACATACGGGCCTTCTGGATCTTGCCGATCATCCCGGAGTCCATGTGCACCTCCTTCGCGTCTCCCCCGCCTTTGGGGACAAAAAAGACACCAAGGCACAGGGATGCCCAGGTGTCCCCACCAGGCCGAGCCACGCGACCGCCTTCCCCATTCCCATGTTCGCACCCACCCTCCTTGGGGAACGCCCCGCGTCCCCGGCCGAAGGATTCTCCGAGAGCAGTATACATGCTTTGCGGGGCGCTGTCAAGCCTTCGTGCAAAGGGGTGCAGGGCTGACTCATCCTTACAGAACTCTGACAGACCGTAGGGCACGCCTCAGGCGTGCCCCCTGCGCCGGGAAGAGCGGGTATGGCCTCCCCTTGTAAAAACGAGACAGCCCTGGTCAGTGGTCCGGCCCATTTGACAGCCTGTTGCTCCTGTGGTACCATGTCCTCTGAAAAGACACTGGCCAACGGCGACGACCCGGACAAGTACCCGTCGCCTCCCTCATCCAGAGAGCCGCCGGGAGGTGGAAGGGCGGTATGAGGAACGGCGGGGAATGGCCCGGCGAGCCGCGCTGGCGAACGGCCCTTTGGCCCAGTAGCCCGCGCCGGAGTCCCCGTTATCGGACAGGGCAAGGCTGAGCCCTGCCTGCAATGAGGGGGGCTGGCACGCGCCAGCCCAACCAGGGTGGCACCGCGGGAGACCTCTCTCGTCCCTGACCGCTCCGGCCTCTGTGCGGAGACGGGGATGAGAGAGGTCTTCGTCTCATTCCGCCTAGCGGAGGAGGCAGAGGAAGGATGGAACGCAAGAGGATCCTCACCGGCGACCGGCCAACCGGCAAACTGCATCTCGGGCACTACGTGGGCAGCCTCAAGAACCGCGTCCGCTTGCAGGACGAGTACGAGTGCTTTTTCATCATCGCCGACCTGCACATGCTCACCACCCGCCCCAACAAGGAGGACATCGCCCAGATCAGCCAGAACGTGCGGGACATGGTGCTGGACTACCTGGCGGTGGGCATTGACCCTCGCAAGAGCACCATCTACCTCCAGTCGGCGGTGCACGCGGTCTACGAGATGAACCTCATCTTCGAGATGCTGGTGACCTTGCCGCGGCTGACCCGCCTGCCCAGCATCAAGGAGATGGCCCGCGCCGCCAACATTGACGAGGACGCCATCCCCTTCGGCCTGGTGGGCTACCCGGTGCTGCAGGCGGCCGACATCCTCACCCCCCGCGCCCACCTCGTCCCCGTGGGCAAGGACAACGAGGCCCACGTGGAACTGACGCGGGAGATCGCCCGTCGCTTCAACTACATGTACGGCGAAGTTTTCCCCATCCCCGAGGCGATGATCGGCGACGTCCCCGTCCTGGTGGGGACGGACGGGCAGGCCAAGATGAGCAAGAGCCTGGGCAACGCCATCTTCCTCTCCGACGATGCAGCGACGGTGCGGAAGAAGGTCTTCAGCATGTACACCGACCCGAACCGCATCCGCGCCGACATCCCTGGCCGGGTGGAGGGGAACCCGGTCTTCATCTACCACGACATCTTCAACCCCAACCGAGAGGAAGTGGAGGACCTCAAGGCCCGCTACCGCCAGGGCCGCGTGGGAGACGTAGAGGTCAAGGAAAAGTTGGCCATCGCCCTCAACAACTTCCTGGACCCCATCCGGGAGCGCCGGGCGTACTATGCAGAACAGAAGGGCCTCGTGGAACAGATCATCTACGAAGGAACGCTGCGAGCCCAGAAAGAAGGAGAGGAGACGCTGCGCCTGATGAAGCAGGCGATGGGCCTTTCGGGTGTGTGGAACCGTATCGTGCGCAAGGCGCGGGAGTCCGCGAAACGGCAGGCCGAAGAAGGAGTGCCGCAGGGGTAGGCCCGCTCCCGAGGAGCCGGGCAGGGCTGACTCGTTCTTATAGAACTCTGACACCCTTCTGGCGCGGCAGACCGAAGGGCACGCCTCCTGGCGTGCCCTCTGCGCCGAG
>JBMFPD010000093.1:0-11036 GCA_049969295.1 Anaerolineae bacterium
GCGGCATGGGAAGGACCAGGCAGCCAGGTCCCTCTGCAAGGCCGCGCACGGCCCCTTATACCACAAAGCCAGAGGGCTAGCAAGCGGGGTTCGTCCTGGTTGCGGTTGCATTTCGTGTTGGTCGTTTGTGCGGCTCCGTCGCTCGCCCGGCGTCAGGGCGGGCCAAGGTCTCTGACCTCACCCCCAAACCCCCTCCCCGCGGTGCGGGGAGGGGGGCCTGGGGGAGGGGTCCCCCTACAAGACCGTAGGGCACGCCTCCTGGCGTGCCTCTGCGCCGGGAAGAGCGGTTATAGCCTTCCCTTTTTGTAAAAACGAGACAGCCCTGCTGCACGCCCGCCTTGACTTCTGCCCCTCTTGCCAGTATCATTGAGCCGCGGAAAAGGAGGGGGAGGCCCCGGATGCTGCCCGCGAGGGGGGACCGTGGAGAAGAGGCCGATTTCGCCCATACCGCAACCGGAAGACGCAGGGATGGACCAGACCCTGCGCCCGCGCCGTCTGGACGAGTACATCGGGCAGGACCGGGTCAAGGAAAACCTGCGCATCCTGATTGAGGCGGCCCGGGCCCGGGGGGAACCCCTGGACCACATCCTGTTCTACGGGCCACCGGGCTTGGGCAAGACAACCCTTGCCCACGTCATCGCCTACGAGATGGGGGTGAACATCCGCGTCACCTCGGGGCCGGCCATTGAGCGCCAGGGGGACCTGGCGGCCATCCTGACCAACTTGAAGCCCGGCGAAGTCCTCTTCATTGACGAGGTCCACCGCCTGGGCCGTGCTGTGGAGGAGATCCTCTACCCGGCGATGGAGGACTTCGCTCTGGACATCGTCATCGGCAAGGGGCCCAGCGCGCGCAGCATCCGCCTGACCTTGCCGCGCTTCACCCTCATCGGGGCGACGACGCGCCTGGCCCTGATGACCTCCCCCCTGCGGGCGCGCTTCGGGGCTGTCTACCGCCTGGACTTCTACGACCAGGCGGCGATGGAGGCCATCGTGCGGCGCTCGGCCCGCATCCTGGGGGTGGAGGTGGACGAGGGCGGCATCCAGGAGATCGCCCGCCGTGCCCGCGGCACGCCCCGCGTGGCCAACCGCCTCCTGCGCCGCGTGCGGGACTACGCCCAGGTCCGCGCCGACGGCCGCATTGACCGCCAGGTGGCCCAGGAAGCCCTGGCCCTCCTGAACGTAGACCCCCAGGGCCTGGACGACCTGGACCGCAAACTCCTGCTCGTCCTGATTGAGAAGTTTGAGGGCGGGCCTGTGGGGCTGGACACCCTGGCCGCGGCCCTCTCCGAGGAGGCCGACACGCTGATGGACGTGGTGGAGCCCTACCTCCTTCAGAAGGGGTTCCTGGAGCGGACACCGCGGGGGCGGGTGGCCACCCGGCTGGCCTACGAGCACCTGGGCCTGCCCTACGCGCCTCGCCCAGAACAGGGCGCCCTCTTCCAACCCTGAACGAAGGACCGGAGGGAACCTGGCGATGGATTGGAACGCCCTTGGCCGCATGCTGATCCTGATGGGGCTGATCCTGTGCCTGGTGGGAGTGGGGTTCCTGCTGGTGGGGAAGGTCCCCTACCTGGGACGCCTGCCCGGCGACATCCGCATTGAGCGGGAGGGGTTCTCCTGCTACATCCCCATCGTCACCATGCTCCTCCTGAGCCTCCTGCTCACGGTGGTGCTCAACGTGGTCCTGCGCCTCCTGGGGCCCAGGTAGGTGTGGCTGTGGAAATGAAGACGGCCCTCTTCGACTACGAACTGCCGAAAGACCTCATCGCCCAGAAGCCGGTGGAGCCGCGGGATGCCTCCCGCCTCATGGTGGTGGACCGCCGCACGGGGGAGATCGCCCACCGGCACTTCCGGGACCTCGGAGAGTACTTGCAGGCCGGGGACCTCCTGGTCTTCAACGAGACGCGGGTCATCCCGGCGCGCCTTCTGGGCCGCAAGGTGCCCACCGGGGGCCAGGTGGAGCTCCTCCTCCTGAGGAAGCGGGACGAGCAGACCTGGGAGGCGCTGGTGGGCGGGAAGCGGGTGCGCCCCGGCACGCGCCTGCGCTTCACCGATGGGGCGGGCCTCACCCTGGACGCGGAGGTCGTGGAGGAGATGGAGGGGGCGGGGCGCGTGGTCCGCTTTGCACGGCCGGTGGAGCCCCTCTTGGACCGGCTGGGCATCGTGCCCCTGCCTCCCTACATCCACGAGCCGCTGGAGGACCCAGAGCGCTACCAGACTGTCTACGCGCGGGTGGCCGGTTCCGTGGCCGCGCCCACCGCCGGGCTGCACTTCACCCCGGAACTCCTGCTCCGCCTGCGGGAGATGGGCGTGGAGTTCGCCTTCCTCACCCTGGACATCGGCCTGGACACCTTCCGACCGGTCACCGAGGAGGAGGTGGAGGACCACCCCATGCACACCGAGTTCTGCTGCCTGCCCCCGGAGACGGCCCGGGCCGTGAACCAGGCCCATCTGGAGGGCCGGCGCGTCGTCGCCGTGGGGACCACGGTGGTGCGGGTGTTGGAGAGCGCGGCCCGGGCCTGCGAGGAGGGGGGTGCCTGCCCCTTCGCCCTCGTGGCCGCCTTTGAGGGCCCCACGGACCTCTTCATCTACCCCGGCTACCAGTTCCGGGTGGTGGATGCCCTGATCACCAACTTCCACCTGCCGCGCTCCACCCTGCTCATGCTGGTCTCGGCCTTCGCCGGGCGGGACCTCATCCTCAGGGCCTACCGCCAGGCGGTGGAGATGCGGTACCGCTTCTTCTCTTTCGGGGACGCGATGCTGATCCTGTAGCCAGGGGGATGCGCTGTGGCCGATAGGACCCGCCTCTACTACGAAGACCCCTACCTCACGGAGTTCGCAGCGCGGGTGGTGGAGCGCCGGACCTGGGAGGGCCGGCCCGCGGTGGTGCTGGACCGCACCGCCTTCTACCCCACCTCGGGAGGGCAGCCCCACGACACGGGCCGCCTCAACGGGGCGCGGGTCGTGGCGGTGGAGGAGGACCTGGAGGGCCGGGTGGTGCACGTTCTGGATAGGCCGCTGGAGGCCGAAGAGGTGCGCGGTCAGGTGGATTGGGCGCGCCGCTTTGACCACATGCAGCAGCACACGGGCCAGCACATCCTCTCCCAGGCCTGCTGGCAGGTCCTCCGGGCGGAGACGGTGGGCTTCCACCTGGGGGACGAGGTCTCCACCATTGACCTGGACGTGGCCGGCCTGGACTTCGGGGCCCTGGAACAGGCCGAGGCCCTGGCCAACGAGGTTGTCTTCCAGGACCGGCCCGTGCGGGCGGCGTTCTTCCCGGAAGCGGAGGCGGCTTCCCTTCCCCTGCGCAAGCCCCCGGCGGTGCAGGGCGAGGTCCGCGTGGTGCAGGTAGAGGGGTTTGACTACTCCGCCTGCGGCGGCACCCATGTCCGCCGGACGGGGGAGGTGGGCCCCATCACCGTCGTGCGGGTGGAGCACCGGGGGCGGGAGTCGCGGGTCCATTTCGTCTGCGGGCACCGGGCCACGCGGGACCACCGCCAGCGCGTCCGCATCACCAGCGCCCTCTTGGCCGCCCTGACGGTGGGCCTGGCGGAACTTCCCGACGCCGTGGCCCGCCTGCAGGAGGACCTCCGCACTGCCCGCAAGGAGGCCAGGGACCTGCGGGAGCGGGTGCTGGACGCCGAGACGGAGGCCCTGCTGGCCACTGCGCCGCAGGTGGGCGCGTGGAAGGTGGTGCGCCACCTCCTCCCGGAGGGCGAGGCCGCCACCCTGAAGTGGATGGCCCAGCGCCTCACGGCGCGCCCAGGGGTGGTGGCCCTCCTGGCCCTGGGGGGCGACCGCGGACAACTGGCCTTCGCCTGCTCGGAGGACGTCCCGCTGGACATGGCCGCGCTCCTGCGGGAGGTGGCCAGGGCCGTGGGGGGCGGCGGAGGTGGAGGGCCAAGGCTGGCGCAGGGAGGTGGATTTGCCGGGGCCCGGGCCGCGGAGGCCCTGGACCTGGCCTGGGAACGCCTGGGGCAGGCAGGCCCCCTCGGGAACCCCACAAGGAGGGACGCATGAAGCGCAACTCGCTTGAGGAAGTCGGACCTGGTGTGTACGCCAGGATCGTGGAGGCCGGGGCCAACCTCGGGGTCATCCTGACGGACGAGGGCCCTGTCCTGGTGGATACCCCCCTGGTTCCCGCTGAGGCACGGGAGTGGCGAGACCAGGTCGCCGCCCTGAGCAACAAGCCGGTCCGCTTCATCATCAACACGGACCACCACAAGGCCCACTGCCTGGGGAACCAGCACTTTGACGCGCCGGTCATCGCCCACGAGTACGCCTGGAAGGAGATGATGGGCTACAGCGACAGTTTCCGCCAGCGCATCTCCGATTCCTTCCGCCGCCGGAACCCCAAAGCCGCGCGGGAACTCCTGAATCTGCGCATCGTCCCCCCCACCATCACCGTGGGCGACCGTCTGACGCTGCACCTGGGGGCCCGCGACATCCAGTTGATCCACGTGGGTGGCCACACGCCCGCGACAACCATCGTCTACGTGCCCGACGCGGAGGTCCTCTTCGCCGGCGACTGCTTCGTCTTCGGCTACCACCCCTACATGGCCCAGGCCGACACCAAGGAATGGCTGGATGCCCTCCAGTTGATCCGACGGATGCGCCCCAGGGTGGTGGTCCCGGGCCACGGACCCCTGGCTACCGCAGAGGACACCCAGGTCCTCTCCGAGTACCTGCGGACGGCGCGGCGGAAGGTGCGGGCGTACCTTCTGGCCGGCAAGCCCAAGGCGGAGGCCACCGCCGCCCTGGTGGAGGAACTGATGCCCCTCTTCTCCAAGCCCACGGGGCGCCGCGATCGCCTGCAATCCAAACTGCGCACAGGCTTGGGACGGATCTACGACCAACTGAAGGCAGAGAAGGCAGCGCTGGAGCGGGCGCAGAGGAAGCAGGAGCCAAGGGAGGAGGGCGGAGGCATCTCCGTGGACCTGACGGACGCGGAATGGGGGGATGAGGAGTAGGCGGGCGGCCCCTGGCCGCCTGGGACTGCGCCGCAGAGAGAACGGTTCGTCGTGCGGCACACCAGTGCTGCCCGAAACCTGGGCAAGCACAAACCTGTCCCCGCTTCCTTGTCTCCAAACCCCACCCCCTGGGCCCCCTCCCCGCACGCGGGGAGGGGTGCTCAGAAGACCGTATTGTCAAAATTCTCTGTGGTCAAGCGCTAGGGCGCGATCGGCAGGAGGATGCGGAACTGGGCCTGGTAGGCCTGGGTGGCGCTCAGGACCTGGCCGCTCACCCCGCCCACAGCATAGATGTAGGGCTCCAGGGCCGCCACCCCCAGGAGCCGCCACTCCCCCAGGATGGGCGATTCAAAGGTGGTCCAGGAGTCGGTGGCCGGCGCGTACTTCTCGTGGAAGGCGAGGTAACTCTGCCACCCTCCCCCGATGACGTAGAGGGAGTCCCCCAGCGCAGCCACCCCCACACCGGCCCTCGGCACCCGCATGGGCGCGCAGGGATGCCAGGCTTCCTCCTGGGGCTCAAAGCGCTCGCAGACGTTCAGTTCCCGCGCCCCATCGTACCCGCCCACGACGAAGATAGCCCCTCCCAGGGACGCAGCCCCGGCAAACCCCCGCCGCGTGGGCATGGGCGGGAGAGGGGTCCAGAGGCCCTGGGCCGGGTCGTAGCGGTAGGCGTCGGCCCGGTAGCCTGCACCATCGCTTCCGCCGAAGAGGTAGAGGCTCCCCCTGTGCACGGCCAGGGCGTACCCGGCCAATGGGCGGGGGAGGCGCGGGCCGAGGGTCCAGGTGTCCGTCGCCGGGTCGTAGACCTGGAGGATGTCCAGGAAGGTCCCCCCCGGGCCGTAGCCTCCGGGGACGTAGACCTTGCCCTCCAGAACCGCGGCCTGGATGTTGGCTGCGGGCGTCGGCAGGGGGGAGGCAGAGGTCCAGGCGTTCTGGGCTGGGTCGTAGACCTCCACACGGCCGGTGACCCCCTCTTCCCCCATCCCTCCGATGGCGATGAGCCGTCCCTCCCATGCGGCCACGGCCAGCCGGCCGCGCGGGGTGGGCATCTGGGCACGGCTCTGCCAGCGGGAGGCCGTGGGGAGGTAGGGCGCGGCGAGGGGGGCACGGGCTGCCACCTCCCCGAAGTCATCGCCCGAGGCGCGGCCCTGGCCCGCCTGGGGGTAGGGGAGCCACAGGGCCAGGACGAGGGCCAGCGCAGAGAGGACGAAGAAGGCGCGGCGCAGGGGACCGATGGGGGCGGGGCGCGCCGGTCGCACAGAAGGGGCAGGCGTTTCTGCTGGAAAGGCCACTCCTGGGCCAGGGAGTTCCACCCACCCCTGCTGCACGGCGTAGAGGGCAGCCTCGGTGCGGGATTCCACGCCCAGTTTGGCGAAGATGTTGCGCAGGTGCACCTTGACCGTGTTGGGGCTGATGTGGAGGGCGCGCGCGATCTGATAGTTGGTCGCGCCGGTGGCGACCAGGGCCAGGATCTCCCGCTCCCGCTCGCTCAGTTCGGCGGTCTCCCACTCTTCCACCGGGCCTTCCTCGCTCCCGAAGGGGAAACCACGGAGCACGCAGAGAAACTTTGAGAATTTCTTTATGCCCTTCGCGCTGTTCTCCCCCTCTGCACACGTTCAAAGCAGAGGGGCCGTAGGGGCAGGCCTTGTGCCTGCCCTGGGCCCCTTCCCTCCCCGCGTCGGGAGGGAAGGGGCCGGGGGATGGGAGAGGTCACCTGACCTCACCCCTACCCCCAACCCCCTTCCCCTCTCCGTGTCGGAGAGGGGAAGGGGGCTAGAGGATGAGGAGAGGTTAGACTCACTCCTGCGGATGGTTCACCCAGTTGCCGCGGCCGATGCCGTAGTACTGGAAGCCTAGAGCGCGCATCTCCACCGGGTCGTAGATATTGCGTCCGTCAATGAGGATGGGCTGGCGCATCAGGGTCTTGATGCGGCGGAAGTCCAGGTGCTTGAACTCGTTCCACTCGGTGGCGAGGATGAGCGCATCGGCTCCCTCGGCCGCGGCGTAAGGATCCGGGCACAGGCGGACGTTCTGGAGGACCTGGCGGGCGACCTCCATCGCCGCCGGGTCGTAGGCCTGGACGATGGCCCCTTCGTTCTGCAGGAGGTGGATGACCTCCACTGCTGGAGCCTCCCGGATGTCGTCGGTGTTGGGCTTGAAGGAAAGCCCCAGCACGCCGATGACCCTCTCGTCCAGGCTTCCCAGGAGGCGCCGCAGGCGGAGCACCACCCGCCGCCGCTGGTTGCGGTTGATGTCCATCACCGCCTGGAGCAGTTGGGGGTGCGTGCCGTGCAGGACGGCCATGTGGGCCAGGGCCTTGACGTCCTTGGGGAAGCAACTGCCACCCCACCCCAGGCCCGCGTCCAGGAAGGCGTGGCCGATGCGCTTGTCGTACCCCATGCCCAGGGCCACCTCCTTCACGTCCGCGCCCAATTCCTCGCAGATGGCCGCGATCTCATTGATGAAGGAGATGCGGGTGGCCAGGAAGGCGTTGGAGGCGTACTTGATCATCTCGGCCGTGCGCAGGTCGGTGATGAGGATGGGACAGCGCAGGCTCAGGTACAACTGGGCCACCTGGTGCGCGGCCTCCCGATCCATGGAGCCCAGGACCACACGGTCGGGGTTCATGAAGTCGTGGATGGCCGACCCCTCCCGCAGGAACTCCGGGTTGGAGACAACAGCGAAATCGGCATCTTCGCCACGCCGTTTGCGGACGATCTCCGCCACCCAGTCCCCGGTGCCCACGGGCACGGTGCTCTTGTTGACGATGATGATACGGTGGTCCATCACGTCGGCGATGGACTCCACTGCAGCGCGCACGTGCCGCAGGTCCGCCTCGCCGTCCACACCGGAGGGGGTGCCCACGGCGATGAAGGCGAACTCGGCGTCGGCCAGGGCGTCCTTGTAGGAGGTGGTGAAGCGCAGCCGGCCGGCGGCCATGTTGCGCCGGACCATCTCCTCCAACCCCGGCTCGTAGATGGGCATGATCCCCTGCTGCAGTTTGGCGATCTTCTCCTCGTCTATGTCCAGGGTCACCACCCGGTTGCCCAGGTCCGCGAAGCAGGCCGAGGTGGCCAGCCCCACGTACCCCGCGCCGATCACGCAGATGTTCCGCATGCCCCGACTCCCTCACGCAGTCCGTTGTCCAAGCCCGCCCGGGCCCCCCGACGTGCGAAGCCGGGCGATTCTAGCATGGCCGGGGAGGGCTGTCAATTGGCGGGGGGTGGGGTTGGGGTTGCATTTCGTGTTGGTCATTCGTGCGGCTCCGTCGCTCGCCCGGCGTCAGCGCGTGCCGAGGCCTCTGACCCTACCCCCGGACCCCCTCCCCACACCGCGGGAAGGGAGCCTGGGGGAGGAGTCCCCCCCGCAAGGAACGGCCTGATCGCTGGACGTGACATCTGTAAACCCACCAACATAAGACCGTAGGGCATGCCCCTGGCGTGCCCTCTAAAAACGGGATAGCCATGGCAGGGCGCGGGGCGCGCCTTGCCCCTTGGGCCTTGTGCTGGTATAATCCACCTTGCGGATTCCCCTGGAGAGGAGGACGTGCATGAAGGCCATCGTCGGTTCCGTGAACCCGGTCAAGGTCGCTGCAGCCGAGGCGGTCCTCCGCCGTGCCTACGGCTCCTGTGAGGTCGTGGGCAGAGAGGTTGCTGCCGGGGTCTCTCCCCAGCCATGGGGCGACTGGGAGACCCGTGCGGGCGCGGTGGCCCGCGCCTGGGCCGCTCTGCGTGCCGGGGAGGCCGACCTGGGGGTCGGCTTTGAGGGTGGCCTGCAGGAGACGGAACGGGGCCTCATGACCTGCGCCTGGGCCGCCGTGGTAGACCGCCAGGGCCGCCTGGGGGTGGGCGGGAGCGTGGGCCTCCTCCTCCCGCCAGAGGTGGCCCGCACCGTGCGCCAGGGCGCGGAACTGGGCGAGGCCATGGACCGCTGGGCCGGCGAGCCCGACACCAAGCGCCGGATGGGCGCCGTGGGCCTCCTCACGAGCGGCCTCCTGGACCGCCAGCAGGCCTACGAGCAGATCCTCACCTTCGCCCTGGTCCGCCTCCTCCAGGCCCCCTGGTTTGACGGAGAAGAGGTCCCAGCCTGGGAGGCCCGGCCGGACGAGCCAGACCCTTCCCCGGGCCGGCCCGTCCTGGTGAGCGGATGCCTCCTGGGCCTCCTGTGCCGGTACGATGGGGGCCATTGCCTGGACCCCCGCCTGACGCTGTGGGCCGCCCGGGGCCGGCTCGTCCCCATCTGCCCCGAGGTGGCCGGCGGTCTCCCCATCCCCCGCCCTCTGGCGGAGATCCAGGGCGGCCCGGCCGAGGCTATCCTCACTGGCAGGGCCGTCATCCGCAACGTGGAGGGCCAGGATGTGACCGGGCCCTACCTGGCCGGGGCGAAGGCCACGCTGGCCCTGGCGCGCCGGGTGGGGGCCCGCGTCGCCATCCTGAAGGAGCGCAGCCCCTCCTGTGGGAGCCACGTGGTCTACGATGGGACCTTCCACCGGAACCTCATCCCTGGCCAGGGCCTCACCGCCCTGGTCCTGCGGGCGGCGGGCCTCCAGGTCTTCAGCGAGGAGGAGATGGACGAGGCCCTCTTCGGCAGGCCGTAGGGGTCAGGAGCAGTCCTCGGGGGGACAGACCATGATGCGCAGAGTGGTGGAGTGCGTGCCCAACTTCAGCGAGGGGCGGCGGCAGGACGTGGTCCAGCAGATCGTGGAGGCCATCCGGTCCGTGCCCGGCGTCTACGTGCTGGATGTGGAGTCCGACGCCGACCACAACCGGTCGGTGGTGACCTTTGTGGGCGAGCCGGAGGCCGTCCTAGAGGGGGCGTTCCAGGGGGTGGCCCGGGCAGCAGCCCTCATCAACATGGAGGAGCACCGGGGCGCGCACCCACGCATGGGCGCGGCCGACGTGGTCCCCTTCGTCCCCGTGCGCGGGGTCAGCATGGAGGAGTGCGTGGACCTGGCCCGCCGCCTGGGGGAGCGGGTAGGCCGGGAACTGGGCATCCCGGTCTACCTCTACGAGGAAGCAGCGACCCGCTCCGACCGCCGCAACCTGGCCGACGTCCGCCGGGGGGAGTACGAGGGCCTCAAGGAAGCCATCCGCACCGACCCCGACCGTGCCCCCGACTTCGGCCCGGCGCAGATGGGCCCGGCTGGGGCCACGGCCATCGGGGCCCGTCCGCCCCTCATCGCTTTCAACGTCTACCTGCGCACCGACGACGTGCGGGTGGCCCAGGCGGTCGCCCGTGCTGTGCGGCACTCCAGCGGGGGGCTGCGCTACGTCAAGGCCCTCGGCCTCCTGGTGGAAGGCCAGGCCCAGGTCTCCATGAACCTGACGGATTACCGGCGGACGCCCGTGGCGCGCGTCATGGAGATGGTGCGGCGGGAGGCGGCGCGCTACGGCGTGGCCGTGGCCCGCAGCGAGGTGGTGGGGCTCGTGCCGGCGGAGGCCCTTCTAGATGCCGCCGCCTACTACCTCCAACTGGAAGGCTTCTCCCCGGCCCAGGTCCTGGAGAACCGCCTGGCGGAACTTCCTTAAGCAGGGAAACCACGGAGGGCACAGAGAACACAGAGAAATCCTCTTCCTTAACTTTGGGGGCATGGCGTTCTGAGGAGCGAGTAGGGGCACAGCGCCGCTGTGCCCCTACCGGGCTTTCGTGCCGCACTACAAGCGATTCTCTCTGTGGCGCAGCATTGGAACACAGAAAAGATTTTTAGAAAATTTCTCTGTGCCCTTCGTGTCCTCTGTGGTAAATTCTTTCCTGGCTGGATGCACATGGGGAGGGAACCGTGAGCCCGTTGCCCCTGGACCATTTCCGCCTCCTGGCTCCTTTCTACGACCGCATCTTCGGTGGCCTGGACCCGCGGCGCCTGCGGGAACTCCTGGCCCCCTTCCCGGCGGAGGAAGGCCTTCTCCTGGACCTGGGCGGGGGGACTGGCCGCGTCGTCCAGGCCCTGGGCTGCCGGTCCGCTCGGGTGGTCGTGGCCGACGTCTCCGAGGGGATGCTGAGGCGGGCGCGGGCCAAGGGGTTCCCCTGTGTGCGGGCCGCTGCCGAGGCCCTGCCCTTCCCCTCCGG
>JBMFPD010000094.1:0-11018 GCA_049969295.1 Anaerolineae bacterium
GGGCCGCGGGGAAGGCCCCCTCGTTCCCCGCCCGGTCGCGTCCCCGCACCCGGAAGTAGTAGGTGTGGCCCGGCTCTCCGACGTAGGTCCCCTCGGTGGCTGCGGTGGCCGAGTACCACCGCAGCCAGGGGCCGCTCCCGCCCTCGCGGACCTCCACATCGTACGAGGCCACGCCGGAGAGGGCGTCCTCGCCACCCCACCGCACGGAGAACTCCTGGCTCGCGGACACCGGCGGGGAGACCGCCCAGGTCCGCGGCGGGGTCCGGTCTATGCGGACCGGGAAGGCGGGGCTCAGGCCCAGATTCCCCGCTCCATCGCCGATGCGGAACCGCACCCAGTGTGCCCCCTCGCCCGGGAAGGCCGGCGCTGCGGCGAGGGTGTGGGGCCAGTAAGGGCTCAGGAGGGCCTGCGCCGAAGCCGGGGTCCAGGGCCCCCACGTCGCCCCTCCATCAGAGGAGACCTGGTAGGCCGCTGTGGGGAGGTCCAGACCGCTCAGGGGGTCTTCTACCTGCACGGAACAGAGGGGGGACAGGGTTGTGCTCACCCACCCGCTGGGGGAGAACCCCGTCCACGGGCCCGGCGGCGTCTCGTCCACCAGGGTCACGGAGAAGGGGAGGTCGGGAGCGGCATTCCCCGCCCCGTCCACCAGGCGGGCGACGAAGGCCCTCGGGCCAGGCGGCCCCCAGAGGGGCGCGAGCACCCTCCCGCCCGCAGGCGCTTCGGGGAAGGTGACCACCTGGACCCGGTCCAGGCAGAGGTTGCCCACCGCGCCGAACCAGACCCGGAACTCCAGACCGTTGGCATCGCCCCACGGATAGACGAAATCCACAGGGAACTCCTGGTAGGCGTCCGGAGCGAGGAAGTCGGTCCCGCGCACCCGCCGGATGCCCAGGAGGCGCGCCCCGGCCTGGTCCACCACGTCCAGGAGGGCCAGGATGCCGCTGTGGGTGATGTCTCCGACGCGCAAACGGAAGAGGGCCCGGTAGGCTCGGCCGGGCCTGAGGGCTCCTGTGTAGGGGCCGTACCAGTAGCCGGCCGCGTGGGTGCCCGCCCGCCCGCACCAGGCCACCCCGTTCAGGGCCTGGGGGTCGCCCACGGCTTCTCCCGTCCCGGGCCAGTGGGGCAGGTCCTCCCCCTCCCAGGACCAGCCGGCGCTCACCCCCACCCCCAGCAGGCCAGAAGGCCCGGCGTCGGCTGCGGCCACGGCCAGGGGCAGGGTCGTCGTCGTGACGACGGAGGAAAGGGGCGAGACCGTGCCCGTGGGGGGAAGGGGGTCCAGGCCCAGCGGGACCCAGCCGGCATCCTGGGAGGGGTTCCCGGCGCGGTCGCGCGCCTGGACCCGCACCTCCAGTCCTCCGTCCCGGGGTTGTGGGGGCAGGGCCGAGAGGTCCCACAGGAAGGTCCATCCGTCCGACCCATCGGTGTCCGTGCCCAGGAGGGTCTCCACGGTGCTGCCCCCCACGCGGTAACGGGCGCGGAATTCCACCTCGGCCACACCGCTCAGGTCGTCCGAGGCGTTGGCCGAAAGGGAGAGGATCAGGGAGCGCAGGTACCAGTGCCGCCAGGGGGCCACCAGTTGCGCCAGAGGGGGCGTCAGGTCTGGCGAGGTCCCCTGGGGGAGTTCCACGGTCACGCCCGTGTAGTAGTGGGTGAGGACCTGCTGGTAGGTCCAGCCGTGCCAGTCGGCCCACCGCGCCGCGCCCACCTGCGAGAGGCCCAGGCCGTGCCCTCGCCGCTCCTCACCGAAGCAGACCGGGTCGTCCACCGCCTGCAGGTAGGGGGTCCCCCAGGGGGACCAGAGGGTAGGGCTGCCGTTCTGGGCGCTGTACATGGCCGAGATCACCTCGCCTCCGTAGGCCACGTACTGGCCGCGGGTGGCGAAGACGGCCTCGTCGGAGGCCGGGTGCGTGTTCGGCCCCATGACCTGCGTGTCGGTCCAGTCGGTCACATCCCAGGCCTCGCCCGTCCGGGCCAGGACCCGGTGCCAGGCATAGGTCCTGGCGGCCACGGCCTGGGCCCGCAGCGCTTCCGCGTTCCAGGAGGCGGGCATCTCGTAGGGGACCACGTGGCGCACGTACGTCTCAAAGTCAAAGATGTCTATCTGGCCTGGCGGCACGCTGGCGCGGTAGATGTTCTCGGCCCGGTGGAGGACGCGGATGGTCGCCGGCGGGCGCTTCTGCGCCAGGGCCACGGCCTCCGCCCGGGCCGCGAGGACCGGGGTGGAGGAAGGCGGGGGCGTCTCTGCCGGGGCCGCCGGCCCTGCTGCGCCCTCCGCCGGGGCGGGCATGGCCCACAGGTCCCCTCCACGTCGGAAGACGATCCACCGCCCGTCCGGCGACCAGCGCGGCTCGCTCTGCTCCTCCCCGTCCCAGGTCAGGCGGACCGCCCCGCTGCCGTCCGCGGCGACCCGCCAGACCTCCGAGAACGACGAGGTCTCGGCCCCGGCCGGGGTCACGCTCACCAGGAGGCTCGTCCCGTCGGGGGCCCAGTCCGGGGGGCTCAGGTACCCCTGCACAGCCTGGAAGAGGCAGCGGTCCGAGGCGCTCGCGGCCTCCCAGACCCAGAGGCAGGGCTGGGTGGGCTCTTCCCAGGCCAGGAAGGCCAGCCGATCCCCCTCCGGCGACCAGACGGGGGCGGTAGCCTGCGCCGCGAGGCGCTCTTCCCCTGCGGGCCCCCGGACCCACAGGCCATCGGGCCTGAGGTCCACCGTCCATCCGCCCTTCGGCGCGCCGGGGGACGGCGTCGGAGCCGCCGCGCCCTCTGGGACCCTTGCGGTGCGCCCTGTGCGCAGCGAGACGGCCCAGAGGGAGCCGTTCCCTCCGGAGGCCGGGGCACCCGGGCGTGTGAAGAGGAGCGTCTCGGCATCCGCCCAAGCCACGAAGAGGGCATCTCCGCCGGTGGTGAGACGGCGTTCTCCGGGGGCCGGGGCGGCCCACGCCGGCCACACCGCGCAGGCCAGGAGGAACACCCCTCCGGCCAGCAGGACCATCCAGGTTGACCTCCAACGCGCCTCCATGGGTTGCAAGTCGGCCTTCCTCCCGCGCCAGGATCGCCTTCCACTCTCTGGGACGGTGCAACCTGCGTGCCGTTGCGGGCCAGGGGCTCTGAAATGCAGAAACCCCGTGGCAGGCTCCACGGGGTTTCTGGGTTGTCCTCAGCCGGTGGGGGAGGTCTCTAGGTGAGGCGCACGACGTCGGCGGCCTGAGGCCCCTTGGGCGTCTCCTCCAGGGTGAACTCCACCCGGTCGCCCTCAAAGAGGTTGCGGTACCCTTCGCCGCGGATGGCGGTGTAGTGGACGAAGACGTCCTTGTCGTCTTCATCCGCCCCGTCCATCTTGATGAAGCCCCAGCCCTTCACGCGGCTGAACCATTTAACTGTGCCGGTCACTCGTTCCATGGGTTTGAAAAACCTCCTACTGCGTTGAACTGGAATGGCCTGCCGCCCCTGTCGGCGGCTTCTGGGCGATCGGGGGACGGTGGACGATGCCCGGAGCCCCAGGCAAACAAAATCCCGCCGGACCGCTGGGGTCAGGCGGAGGCTCTCTGGGTCACCTATCCTTGTCCGACGAACGCTCCATGGTTCTTTCCTATAACACAACTCGGCGCGCGTGTCAAGTCGGCGACACGGCTGCAACAGGGCCGACTCATTCTTACAGAACTCTGACAGCCTTCTGGCGCGGCAGACCGTAGGGCACGCCTCCTGGCGTGCCCCCTGCGCCAGGAAGAGCGGTTGTGGCGACTCGGTTGCGCCTTTTGTTGGTGGCTGATGACCTTCCCGACTCACCAACACAAGATGCAACTGCAACGTTATGGCCCTCCCTTTTTGTAAAAACGAGACAGCCCTGACGGCTGCAACGCAGGCCCTGGAAAACTTGTCCCCCTCCGGGCAATGTGCTATAATGGGCTCCCGTTCGGGGGGAACCCCCTCGGGCCAAGGTCAAGGTTCTGTGCGAAAGGAGTTCGTAGGCGTTGAAGGTTGCAACAGAAGTGCTGGAAGGACGCGAGGCCCTGCTGGAGATCCAGTTGGACCAGGAGGAACTGGATCAGGCGATGCAGGAAGCAGCCCGGCGTATCTCCCGCGAGGTGCAGATCCCGGGTTTCCGCAAGGGCAAAGCGCCCTACGCTGTGGTGGTCCGCATGGTGGGCCGGGAGGCCCTGCGGGAGGAGGCCCTGGACGCCCTGCTTCCCCGGCTGTACAAAGAAGCCCTGAAGGAAGCCCAGATCACCCCGTACAAGCAGGGGGTCCTGGAGGAGGTCTCGGAGTCCGACCCTCCTGTGCTGCGGATCCGGGTCCCCCTGGAGCCCCTGGTGGAACTGGGCGATTACCGGGCCATCCAGGTGCCGTGGGAAGAACCCGACGTGCCAGAGGAAGAGATCCAGAAGGCCCTGGAGGATATCGCCCGCAAATACACGTCTTGGGAGGCAAAGGAAGGCCCTGTTGAAGAGGGGGACATGGTGCTGATAAGCCTGGAGGGCCGGGCCGAGGATGGGCGGCTCGTCCTGGAGGACAAGGGCATGCGCCTTGTCGTGCGCACGGAATCGGTCTACCCCCTGCCCGGGTTCCACCAGGAACTCCTGGGCCTCCGTGCCGGGGAGACCAGGGAATTCACCCTCCCCTTCCCGGAAGGTTCCTCCGACAGGATGGCGACCGGCGAGTCCACCCACTTCAAGGTCAAGGTCCTTGAGGTGATGCGGCGGGATGCGCCCCCCCTGGATGACGACCTGGCCAAACTGGCAGGGGATTACGAGACCCTGGACGACCTCCGGAAAGCCATCCGGGAACAACTCTTGCAGAAATACCTTGCGGAAGCAGAGGTGGAGTACGGACGCAGGGTCCTGGAGGCCTTGCGGGAGATAAGCCGTGTGGAGTTCCCCGCTGTGGCTCTGGAGGAGGAACTGGAGGCCATGCTGGAGGCACAAGAGAGGAACCTGGAGGAACGGGGCCTCAACCTGGAGACCTACCTGTCCATCCTCAAGACCACGCCGGAGGCCTACCGTGAAGGGCTCAAGCCCGCGGCCGAAAAGCGGCTCGTCACCCGTCTCCTCCTCCAAAAAGTGGCCGAAGCAGAGGGCCTGGAGCCTACGAAAGAGGACATGGAACTCGCGCTGCGCGCGTTGCTCGACGAGGAGACTGACAAGAGGAAAAAGGAGATCATGCTGAAGAGCGAAAGCGTCTGGGCCGCGGTGCGTGAGGCGCTGCGCGCGGACAAGGCCGAGGAATGGCTGGTCCGCTATGCCCGGGGCGGGAGCCCGGAGGAACCAGCGGCCGATCGGCCGGGCTCAGAGGAGGTCCTTTCGGAACAGAGCGTGGGAAGAACGGAGTGAACCTATGGAGCCGATGAAGAGCCTGATCCCAATGGTCATTGAGAGCACTGGCCGTGGGGAGAGGGCCTACGATATCTACTCTCTCCTGCTCAAGGAGCGCATTGTCTTCCTGGGCACCCCCATCAACGACCAGGTGGCCAACCTGGTGGTGGCCCAGTTGCTCTTCCTGGACCGGGAGGACCCGGAACGGGAGATCTCCCTGTACATCAACTGCCCGGGCGGCGAGATCTACCCGGGCCTGGCCATCTACGACACCATGCAGTTGCTCAAGGCCCCCATCTCCACCATCGCCGTGGGCTGGACGGCCAGCATGGGCACAGTGCTCCTGGCCGCGGGGACCAAGGGCCGGCGTTTCGCCCTGCCCCACGCCACCATCCACATGCACCCGGCCGGGGGCAGCGCCCGCGGCTATGCGCCGGACGTGGAGATCCAGTTGAACGAACTCCTGCGCATGCAGCGGCTCCTGCAGCGGCTCCTGGCCAAGCACACCGGCCAGCCCCTGGAGCGCATCGCCAAGGACTTTGACCGGGACTACTTCATGGACCCCAAGGCGGCGGTGGAGTACGGGATCATTGACAAGGTGCTGGGGGAGCCGATCCTGCTGGAAGAGGAGGGGGCGGAAGCCCCTGCCCAGAAGCCGAAGGGCGGGTGAACGCGCCCGGTTCCGCCTGAGGAGCGCCCCGATGGCCCCTGACAATCGGTCCAGGTCTGTACGCTGTTCCTTCTGCCAGCGCCCGCAGGAGCAGGTCTCGCGCCTCATCTCCGGGCCGGACGGCGTCTACATCTGCGACGAGTGCGTGGACCTGTGCCGCGAGATCCTGGACGAGGAACAGGAGAAGCACAAACCCAAAGGGAGCGCGGAGATCTCCCTGGAGCGCATCCCCTCGCCCCGGGAGATCTACGAACGGCTCAACGAGTACGTGGTGGGCCAGGACCGGGCCAAGAAGGTCCTCTCCGTGGCCGTCTACAACCACTACAAGCGGATCGCCTCGGCCGACACCTTTGAGGATGTGGAACTGCAGAAGAGCAACATCCTCCTCATCGGGCCGAGCGGGTGCGGCAAGACGCTCCTCGCGCAGACCCTGGCCCGCATCCTGGATGTGCCCTTCACCATCGCCGACGCCACCACCCTCACCGAGGCCGGTTATGTGGGCGAGGACGTGGAGAACATCCTCCTGCACCTCATCCAGGCCGCGGACTACGACATCGCCCGTGCCGAGCGGGGCATCGTCTACATTGACGAGATCGACAAGACGGCGCGCAAGTCGGGCGACAACCCCTCCATCACCCGGGACGTCTCCGGGGAGGGGGTGCAGCAGGCCCTCCTCAAGATCATTGAGGGCACCATCGCCAACGTCCCGCCCCAGGGTGGCCGCAAGCACCCGCAGCAGGAGTTCCTGCGCATTGACACGCGCAACATCCTCTTCATCTGCGGGGGGGCCTTCGCCGGCCTGGAGAAGATCGTGGCCCAGCGGATCGGCACCCGGGGGCGGCTGGGCTTCATCGGCGACGAGGCCCCTCGCTCCAAGGAAGAGGAGACGGCCTACCTCCTGCGGCAGGTCATCCCCGATGACCTCCTGGCCTACGGCATGATCCCGGAGTTCGTGGGCCGGCTGCCGGTGACGGTGAGCGTGGACCCCCTGGACAAGGAGGCCCTCATGGCCATCCTCACCCAGCCCAAGAATGCCATCGTGCGCCAGTTCCAGCGCCTCTTCGCCCTGGACGGCGTGGAACTGGTCTTCACGGAAGACGCCCTGGAGGCCGCGGCCGAGGAGGCCCTCAAGCACCGCACGGGGGCCAGGGGCCTGCGGACCATCATTGAGGAGACCCTGCTGGACGTGATGTACGAAATCCCCTCGCGCCCGGAGGTGGTGAAGTGCGTCGTCAGCGCGGAGACCATCCGCAAGCGGACCCCGCCCCTCCTGGTGACGCGGTCGGGAGCCTCGGCCGAGGAGGCCGAACTGGCGGAGACAGCCTGAGATGGACACCCTCGCGCGCGGCAAGAGAAAGGAAACCCAGGCCATCGCCTGGCACCTGGACCACCGGCCCCCCTGGGACGCCAAGGGGGAGACGGGTGCTGGTCGGAGGAGGGGGCCCCGCGCCCGGAAGCCGCGCGCGCCAGGGTGCTAAGCACTTTGGACGGAACGACTTCGCAGGCACAGGACCCCCGTAGCAGACTGCGGGGGTTTTTCTCTTCCTGTAAGGAGAGAATGGAGGGGCGCAGCGGCGCTGCGCCCCTCCGGCGGCCTTTGCCCGCCCGGCCCGTCCTCACCGTGGCCAAGTCATGTGAGGGGTTCGAACGTATGCTGCACGAACTGAGGCGTGTGCTTATTGGACCTCCCTTGCCCACCCAGCGCCTGGCGCACGAGCGGCTGGGCAAGGTGCAGGCGTTGGCCGTCCTTTCTTCGGACGCGCTGTCGTCGGTGGCCTACGCCACGGAGGAGATCCTCCTGGTCCTGACCCTCGGGGGCTCGGCGGCCCTCGCCCTGACCTGGCCGGTGGCCCTGGCCATCGCCGGGCTCATCCTCATTGTCGTCGCTTCGTACTACCAGACGGTGCACGCCTACCCGAGCGGTGCCGGCACGTACATTGTGAGCAAAGATAACCTGGGCACGATGCCCGGCCTGGTGGCGGCGGCGGCCCTGCTCACGGACTACGTCCTCACGGTGGCCGTGAGCATCTCCTCGGGCGTGGCCGCCATCACCTCGGCCTTCCCCGCCCTGTACCCCTTCCGGGTGGAACTGGCGGTGGGCCTCATCGCCTTCATCACCCTGGTGAACCTGCGCGGGGTCCGGGAGACGGGGCGCGTCTTCGCCGTCCCGACCTACTTCTTCATCTTCACCCTCTTCACCCTCCTTGGGACGGGCCTCGTGCGCGCCCTCCTGTTCGGGGAGCCCAGGGGCGCGAGCCCGGCGTGGGCCGCGCTTCCCCCCACCACCCAAGCCTTCTCCGTCTTCCTCGTCCTGCGGGCCTTCGCCTCGGGGTGCACGGCCCTCACGGGGATTGAGGCCATCGCCAACGGCGTACCCATCTTCAAGAAGCCGGAAGGGGAGAACGCTGGCAAGACCCTCCTCTGGATGGGGGGCATCCTGGTCACCATGTTCCTGGGGATCACCTACCTGGTGCGCCACTACGCCATCCTGCCCCACGAGGGGGAGACGGTGGTCTCGCAACTGGGCCGCCAGATCTTCGGCACCTCCCCCGCTTACTACCTCCTCCAGGCGGCGACGGCGTTGATCCTGATCCTGGCGGCCAACACCAGTTTCGCCGACTTCCCGCGCCTCTCCATGTGGGTGGCCCGGGACCGCTTCCTGCCGCACCAACTGGCCAACCTGGGCGACCGCCTGGTCTACGCCAACGGCATCGTCGGGCTGGGGGTGCTGGCCTCCGTCCTGGTGGTGGCCTTCGGCGCGAGCACCCACCACCTCATCCCTCTCTACGCTGAGGGCGTCTTCACCGCCTTCACCCTCTCCCAACTGGGGATGGTCCGGCGGTGGTCCCGGCTGCGCACCCCCGGCTGGCAGCGGTCGGCGGCCTTCAACGCCGTGGGCGCGATGGCTACAGCCGTGGTCCTGGTGGTCGTCGCTGCCACCAAGTTCGTCCACGGGGCGTGGATCGTGCTCCTGCTCATCCCGACCCTGGTCTACGGCTTCCTGACCATCCACCGCCACTACGAGGAGGTGGCCCGGGAACTCTCCCTGAAGCAGCCGTGGCCCGGCCCAGTGCACCGCCACACGGTCATCGTGCCCATCGCCGGCCTGCACCGGGGGGTGGTGAAGGCCCTGCGCTACGCCCAGGTCCTGGGGGGCGATTTGCACGTGGTCACGGTGGAAATTGACCCGGAGGAGACGGCGGACCTCCTGGAGCGGTGCCGGAAGTACCTGCCCGGCATCCCCGTGGAGGTGCTGGCTTCCCCCTACCGGTCCGTGGTGGAGCCCCTGGTGGAGTACATTGAGAGTTTTGTGGACGACCGGGACCACTACGTGACCGTGGTCATCCCCCAGTTCGTCCCGCGCCGCTGGTGGCACCACCTGCTGCACAACCAGACGGCCATCGCCCTGCAGTGGAGGCTCCTCTTCTCGCGCCGCGACTGGCGGGGACGGTTCCGCGTGGTGACAGAAGTCCCCTTCTACCTGGAGCGGTGAGGGAGGGGTCCCCGGAGGACGGGGGAGGGGAGGCAGGGGCGCACGGCCGACGCCCCCGAACCCCGGCCCTTCCCTCACCCGTCCTTCCGCGCCCAGTCGTAGGGGATCTGGTCGGTGTGGGCCGGCAGGCGGTATTCGTCCGGCTGGTCGTAGTGGTAGAGTTCCGTGGGCACGTTGACGATGAGGGCCATCTCCTGGCTGATCCCCTTGAAACCGTGCATCACCCCTGGCGGGATGACCAGGAGCATGGGGTTCAGGGTGCCCATGAAGAACTCGTTGACCTCGCCATAGGTGGGCGAGTCCTCGCGGGCGTCGTAGAGGACGACTTTGGCCATCCCAGCGACGCAGATGAAGTAGTCCGTCTGGACCTTGTGGTAGTGCCACCCCTTCACCACGCCCGGGTAGACCGCGGTCACGTAGACCTGGCCGAACTTCTGGAACTCCTCCCAGTCGGAGCGCAGGAGTTCCATCAGGAAGCCCCGTTCGTCGGGGATGAGGCGCAGTTTGCGGGTGCGGACTCCGTGGATCACGGGCATCCTCCTTCGGAAGGTGGCCGTTGTCCGGGGGCTTCAGGCCCACCAGGGCTTGGGGAGGGGCTCGCTGAGCATCGCTTCCCGCAGGCAGGCGATGGCTTTGCGCAGGCCCTCCATCACCGAGGCCAGGGCGTCCTCATGCTCAATGGAGAGGACGTAGTCGTACCCCGCCAGGCGCAGGGCGCTGACGATCCCCTTCCACACCTCCACGCCGTGCCCGTACCCCACCGAGCGGAAGACCCAGGACCGCTTGTCCACCTGGGCGTAGGGCCGGGTGTCTAGCACGCCATCGGAGGCGCAGTTGTAGGGGTCAATGTACGTATCCTTGGCATGGACGTGGTAGATGGCCCCCTTCAGGGTGCGGATGGCGGCCACGGGGTCAATCCCTTGCCAGAAGAGGTGGCTGGGGTCAAAGTTCGCGCCGGCCACCGGCCCTATCGCCTCCCGCAGGCGCAGGAGGGTGGGGGGGTTGTAGACGGAAAAACCCGGGTGCATCTCAAAGGCCAGTTTCACGCCGTGCTCCTCGGCGAAGGGGGCGGCCTTCTGCCAGTAGGGGAGGATGCGCTCGTTCCACTGCCACTCCAGGGCCTGGCTGAAGTCCGTGGGCCAGGGGCAGGTGATCCAATTGGGGGTCTTGTCCTCGGGCCCGCCGCCCGGGCAGCCGGAGAAGAGGTTGACCACGGGCACGCCCAGCGCGGCGGCGAGGCGCACGGCGTCGCGGTAGGCCTGGTCGGAGCGGCGTGCCACGGCCTCGTCCGGGTGCAGGGGGTTGCCGTGGCAGGAGATGGCGCTGATGATGAGGTTGCGCCGGGCAAAGGCATCCTTGACGGCCTGGAGTTTGGAGGGGCTTGCCAGGACTTCCTGGGGCTCCACGTGGCGGCGGCGGGGGTAGATGCCCACGCCCAGTTCCACCGCCTCCAGGCCCAGGCTGGCGACGAGGTCCAACATCTCCTCCAGGCTGTACTGCTGCAGCAGGGTAGCGTAGACGCCCAGTTTCATCGGTACGGCCCTCCTTG
>JBMFPD010000095.1:0-10831 GCA_049969295.1 Anaerolineae bacterium
CGATGCGGGGAGGGAAGGGGGTGCCGCCGAAGGCGGCGGGGGTAGGGTGAGGTCCACCTCGCGGCATGGGACCACAAGGTCATCAGCCACCAACAAAAGGTGCAACCGAGTCAACTGGACCTGTCGCCTTCTCCACTTCCCCCCTCTGTGGTATAATCGGCCCTGAGGAGAACCGGACCCCATGAGCACACCTGCTCGTGTTCGCTGCCCCAAGTGCAACTATCCCAACCCGGCCGAGGCGGACCGCTGCGTGTCCTGCGGTCTGCCCCTGTGGCAGACCTGCCCGACCTGCTGCCGCCGCCGCCCCTGGCATGTGGAGCAGTGTCCCTACTGCCACCAGAAGGAGGTGCAGGAGGACGACCTCTTCCTGCGCCTCTTCCAGGAACCGGCACCCAAACGCCTCCGCGACCGCTACCTCATCCAGAGGGAACTCTCCCGCGGGAGGGCCAGGGCCGTGTACCTGGCCCGCGATGAGGCCCGGGGCGGCGCGCTCGTGGCTGTCAAGGCCTTCAGCGACCAGAGCCTCCTCACGAGCGAGGAGCGTCGCCTGGCCGTGGAGACCTTCCAGCAGACGGTGGCCCGGTGGGCCGCGCTGGACCACCCCGCTCTCCCCCGCATCCTGGAGACCTTCTCCCGCGGGAGGCAGCACTACCTGGTCATGGAGCACCTCTCCGGGCGGTCCCTGGAGGAAGTCCTGGACGACGCCTCCCTCGTCCTCCGGGAGGAGACGGCCATCAACTGGACCGTGCAACTGTGCGACCTGCTGGCCTACCTGCACAGCCAGGACCCGCCCCTCCTCTTCGCCAACCTGAAGCCCAGCCACCTCCTGGTGGAGGCCTCCGGCCGGCTGCGCGCCGTGGGGTGGAACCTGGACTACCTCTTCCTCCCCTGGGAAGGGCGGGACCCCAGGAACCTGGGCACCCCGGGCTACGCCGCGCCGGAACAGGAGACGGGCACAGCCACCCCAGCCTCCGACGTCTATGCCGCTGGGCGCATCCTGTACGCGCTCCTGACGCGGCAGCACCTGACGGCCGGACAACGGCTGCGCCCCCTGCGCCAGGTGAACCCGTCCATCTCGCCTCAGGTGGAGGAGGCCGTGGCCCGGGCCTGCCGGGCCGACGTCCGCAGCCGCACTGCCAGCGCCACCGCCTTTCGCCGGGCCCTCCTGGAGGGCCGGCAGGCTCCGGTGGCCGAGGGGCCTGCCCCCGTGGAGGAACTCACGCCCTACCGCTTCTCGCCCACCCAGTCGGCCCGGGACCTGGCGGACCTAGTGCGCCTCTGCCAGGAGGATTGGGAGCGGGGCAGGCGGCAGTTCTTCGCTGGCGAGATCAGCCGCTGGCTCCAGGCCCAGGCCGAACAGTTGCGCCGCAGCCTGCAGACGGCCCAGGCCGAGCGCCTGTCCCTCCTGGCCGAATCGGCCGAGCGCGCCCGCCGGGAGACTTCGGCCCTCTCGCCCACGGAACAGGATGTCGCCTTCGCTCGGTGGCTCACCTCCACCGGCTACGTGGTGGGGAAGCCGGTTCTGCGGGCCAGCACCCAGTACCTGAAACTGGGCACGGTCCCCGTGGACCGCAAACTGAAGGCCAGTTTCCACATCCACAACGCTGGCAACGCCTACCTCTTCGGGCGCATCACCAGCGAGGTCCCCTGGCTGCGTCCCGTGGACGCCGAGTTCGGCTGCGCGCCGGATCAGTCTGTCAAAGTCTCCCTCTTGGTGCTGGGCGACCGCCTGCCGCCCCAGGGGGAGCGCAACCCCCAGGCCCTGCGGGTGGAGAGCAACGCCGGCCGCCTCTGGATCGGGGCCCAGGCCGCCCCACCGGAGGGCCAGCTGGTGGTCACGCCCCAGGAACTGGATTTCGGCACCCTGGATGCCTCCCAGGGAGAGGCCACCGCGGTCCTCCGCCTGGCCAACGCCGGAGGGCAGCCCGTCCGGGGACAGGTGCGGGCCACCTTGCCCTGGCTCCAGGTGGAGCCGAACCAGTTCCTGTGCCTGCCTGGGCAGGCCGCGGAGGTGCGTGTCCGTCTGGATGCGGCCAGGACCTCCCCTGGAACGCGGGTGCAGCCTGGCGCCATCCTGGTAGATAGCGACGCCGGCCAGGCCAGCGTGACGGTCCGCTGGACCCTGGAGCGGCCGCAACTTTCGGTCTCGCCCTCGGCGCTCCACTTCGGCCCCCTGCCTCGGGGCAGGGTCGGGGAAGTGGTGCTCCAAGTGCGGAACGAGGGGACTGGCCGCCTGGTGGGAAAGGTGGTCGCCCACGTCCCCGGCCTGGACGCCTCGCCGGCCACCTTCGCCTGCCAGGGAGGGGAGGCGGTGCAGGTGCGTGTGCGCCTGGCGACGGAGGCGTTCCCCCTGGGCCGCACCGACGTGCCAGAGGCCCTGGAGGTCGTCTCCAACGGAGGGCGGAAGGTGCTGCCCCTCCGGGCAGAGGTGCAGGGCCCCCTGCTGGAGGTGGAACTGCCCTGGCTCTCCTTCGGCGTGGCCTCGCCGGGCGACGCGCTGGAACTGGCCCTCCCGGTGACGAACCGGGGCGCGCTCCCCCTGGAGGGGTGCGTCCAGCCCCTGGTGGCGTGGCTCCAGGCGGAGCCAGAGACCTTCGCCATCCCTCCCGGCGGGACCCTCACCCTGCGCGTCCTGGCCCAGACGGCAGGGTTTGAGCAGGGGGTCATCCTTTCGGAGCCCCAGGCCCTGCGCCTGGAGACGAATGGCGGCCGCGTCACCCTGGGCGCAGGCCTCACCCTCCTCGTGCCCGAACTGCACGTCAGCCCCACGGCGGTGGACTTTGGCCCTGTGCTCCGCACCGAGGTGGCAGAGCGGAAAGTGACCGTCGCCAACCGCGGCACCGGGGTCCTGGAGTGGCAGGCCGGCACAGAGGAGACCTGGCTGGAGATCGCCCCCCAGGGCGGCACCCTCGGGCCGGGCCGCGAGGAGGAAGTCCTCCTCCGGGCCTATCCCCTGGGCCTGCCGGCCGAGGCCACGAGCGCCCGGGGGACCGTCCAGATCGGGAGCAATGGAGGCCAGGTCTTCCTGGAGGTGGCCATGAGCGTGGCCTCCCCCCTCCTCTTCCTGGCGTCGTCGGACGTGGACCTGGGCACCAGCGACAACTACGCCCCTCTGGAGGAGACCCTGCGCCTCTTCAACCGCGGCACCGGGACCCTCCGCGGGGAGGCCCTGCCCCAGGCCCCCTGGCTCTCGGTGGAGCCAGCGGAGTTCGCCTGCGAAATGGGGATGAACGTCCCTCTCCGCCTTGCCGTGGACCCAGTGGGCCTCCCGCCCGAGGTGGAACATGCCGGGACCCTCTTCCTGCGCACCAACGGCGGCGAGGAAGAGGTGACCGTGCGCTTCCGGGTCCGGGCCAGGCCGATCCTCAAGGTGGAGCCGGGCGCTTTGGACCTCCGGCCAGACCCTGAGACAGGGGACCTTGCGGGGGAGGTCCTCGTCCAGAACGAGGGGTTCGGCGTGCTGGACGTGCACCTTCAGTGCGAACCGCCTTGGGTGCAGGTGCCCCGCTCCTCGTACCGCGTGCGCAGGGGCAGGCCGGTGCACGTGCGGGTGGCACTCTCCCAGGACGCCCCGCCGGAAGGGGAATCCCTCCTCACCCTTTCCACCGAAGGACAACAGGAGGAGATCCCCGTGCGGTGGCACGCCCAGTGAGGGGGTGCAGGGCTGTCTCGTTTTTACAAAAGGGAAGGCTATAACTGCTCTTCCCGGCGCAGAGGGCACGCCAGGAGGCGTGCCCTACGGTCCGCCGCGTTAGAAAGCTGTCAGAGTCCTATAAGAGTGAGTCAGCCCTGTGAGGGGGTGGGGCAGGTCTTGCGGCCTGCCCTGCATCTGATATACTCAGGGCATGGCACAGGAACCTGTGGACCGCATTCTGGCACCCCTGGATGAGGACCAGCGGGCGGTGGTCCTCCACGGCTCGGGCCCCTTGCTGGTGGTGGCTGGCCCCGGGAGCGGCAAGACCCGCGCCCTCACCCACCGCATGGCCTACCTGCTGGCGGTGGGCCGCGCCCAGCCCCAGGACATCCTGGGCCTGGCCTTCACCAACAAGGCCGCCGAGGAGATGCGCGCCAGGCTCGTGGCTCTGGTCGACGAAGAGGCCCGGGACGTCCGCATCTCCACTTTCCACTCCCTGTGCCTGCGCCTCCTGCGGGAGCACGGCCAGGAGATCGGCCTGCCGGCGCACTTCGTGGTCTTTGACGAGGTGGCCCAGGAAGAGGTCCTGGCAACCGCGCTGGGTCAGGAAGGGTGGTACCGCTATTCCACCCTGTACGAACTGGAGCAGTTGCGCACCTTCATCACCCGGCAGAAGAGCTGCTTTCCCCCACGGGAGCCCGCCCCCGAGGAGCAGGTCTGGGCAGCCATCGCGGCGCGGTACCAGGAGATCCTGGAGACCTTCCACGCCCTGGACTTTGACGACCTGATCCTGCGCGCCGTGCAACTCCTCTCCACCGTCCCCCACGTGCGGGAAGCGGTGCAGCGCCAGTGGCCCTACGTCTTCGTGGACGAGTACCACGATACGAGCCCCAGCCAGTACACGCTCCTCACCCTGCTGGCCCCGCCCCCGGAGGCCGAATGCGTGGTGGTGGCGGACCAGGACCAGTCCATCTACGGGTGGCGCGGGGGCGAGCCTGCCCTGGTGGACCGGTTCAGAGAGGACTACCGCCCCCGTGTCCTGCACCTGCGGCGCAACTACCGGTCCGCCGGCCCCATCGTGGCCGCGACCCAGGCCCTCATCTCCAGGGTGGAGGGCCGGCCACCGCGCCCCTCGGCCGTGGTGGAGGGCCCGAAGGTGGAAGAGCCCGTCACCCACCACCTCTTCGCCCGGCCGGAGCAGGAGACGACCTGGGTGGTGCAGGCCATCCAGCACCTGGTGCAGGAGGGACGCCGCTACGGGGACATCGCCATCCTCTACCGCACCCACCGGCGCGGCGACCCTCTGGAGCAGGCCCTGGTACTGGCCGGCATCCCCTTTCAGCGCATCCGCAGAAGGGGCCTCTTCCAGCACCCTGGCTCGGAGGAAATCCTGCGACACCTTCAGCTCCTCCGCCACCTGACCGATCCGACCCTCAAGGCTGCCCTGACCTTCCCCCGGGTCCTCGCCGACGAACTGACCATGCTCCAGTTTCAACGCCTCGCGCAGCGGGAAGGGCTGACCCTCGTGGACCTGGCCCGCCGCCTGGACCGCTACCCGGAGGTCAGCCCCCTCACCCGGGTGGCTGTGGGCGAGTTCGTGCGCACCTGTGACGCCCTGCGGGACCGTCTGGCCCAGGCCCCAGCCCCCCAGGCGGTGCGGCACCTCTTCGGCATGCTGGAAGACCTCCGTTCCCCCTACCGCGAAGAAGACCGGGAGACCCTGCTGGGGTTCGCCGCCTTTCTCCACATGCGGGACGAGGCCCAGGCCCTCCGCCAGGCCCTGGACGCGGGCCGGCCCATCGCCCTGACCGCGACGGAGACACTGGACGCTGCCCTGGGCGGGTTCCTGGTGCAGGACGTGCTGCGGACCTACCTCCAGAAAGACCTGCCCCTGACCTTCACCCCACCGGCCGCCCCGGGGGAGGCAGCTCTCTGCATCCAGTGGGACGATGAGGGCCCCGCGCCGCGGGAAGGCGGGGCCCCTTCCGTGGTCCTCCGGGAGAGGCAGGCCGGGGACGTGCGGTACGGGATCGCCCTCCAGGCCTGGAGGCTCGCGCAGGCCCTCCTGGGCTCCTTTGAGACCCTGGACCAGGAGCGGTTCGTGGTCTACGATCTGGAGACCACCGGCTCCTCGCCCCATTACGACGAAGTGGTGGAGGTGGGTGCGGTGACCTTGGACCGTGGCCAGCGGGTGGGGCCGCCCTTCCACGCCCTGGTGCGGCCCACCCGCCGCATCTCCCGCGAGGCGCAGAAGGTGCACGGCATCTCCCAGCGCGAGGTGCGGGATGCACCCCCGGTGGACGCAGTCCTGCCCCGGTTCCTGGCCTACGTGGGGGATGCCATCCTGGTGGGGCACAACGTGGCCCTCTTTGACAACGTCATCCTGGACCGGGAGATGGGCCGCCTCCTGGGGCGGGGGCTGACGCTCCCTGTCCTGGACACCCGCGAGATGGCGGGCCGGCTCCTCCCCCGGATGCAACACTCCCTCAGCGCCCTGGTTGAGCACTTCCGCCTGCCCCACAGAGAGGCCCACAGGGCCCTCCCGGACGCGGAGGCGACGGCAGACCTCCTCCTGGCGCTCCTGGCCGAGAACCGCTGCCAGAAGGAACTGGAGTCCCTGGTGGAGTACCTGCCCCTGGTGGCCATCGTCAGCGCTCCGGGGGAAGAGGGGGAACAGGGGATGCTCCGGGACGCGGCGCGGCGGGTCGTCGGGCGCGGGCGCACCCGGGAGGTCATCCAGCGCCTCTCGGAGGGGCTGCCGCAGCCCCTGGGGTTTGAGGCCAGCCGCCGGCTGGCGGCGCTGGAACGGGAGCCGCCTGCCCCCTCCGTCGCCGACCACCGCTGGGACTCCCTGCGGTGGGAATGGGAGGAGCGGGCCGACCTCTTCGCCTCCCTCAGCCGGGATGCGTCTCTCTTCGCTTTCCTGGACTATCTGGTCACGGCCACCGCTGAGGATGCCTACCGGCCGGAGGCGAACAAGGTCACCTTGATGAGCCTCCACAACGCGAAGGGGAAGGAGTTCCCCGTGGTGATCATCGTGGGGGTGGAGGAGGGCGAAATCCCCTACTGGACGGCGCAGAGCGCGGAACGCCTGGCGGAAGAACGACGCGTCCTCTACGTGGGGATGACGCGCGCCCGCGAGCGTCTGGCCCTCACCTCCGTGCGTGGTGGCGGTGAGGGGGAACGGCGGCGCAATCCCTCGCGGTTCCTCTCAGGGGTGCCGACACGCCTCATCCGGCGGCGCTACCACTACTGAGCAGCGGGGCTTGTCCCTCCAGCCGGCCGCACCACGGCATGGGCCGGCTCTCTCCCTTCCAGCACGGCGAGGATGTCCCGCACCACCATGGACATGGCCAGTTCCCCCTCCTGGGAGAGACCCCCGATGTGGGGCGTGAGGATGACGTTGTCCAGGCCGCAGAGGGGGTGCTCCGGGGCCAGGGGCTCGTGGGCGAAGACGTCCAGAGCGGCCCCGGCGATACGCCGTTCCCGCAAGGCCTCCACCAGCGCGGCCTCGTCCACCACGGGGCCCCTGGCCACGTTGATGAAGTAGGCCGACGGCTTCATGAGGGCGAGGAGGTCGCGGCCGATGAGGTGCCGGGTCTCCTCCGTGAGGGGGAGGTGCACCGAAACCCAGTCGGCCTCCCGGAAGAGGGCCGCGAGGGGCACAGGGGTTGCTCCCAGCCGCGCCTCGGCCTCGGGGTAGCGGCACACATCGTAGTACAGGACCCGCATGCGCAGGGGCTGCACCAGTTCTGCCACCCGCTGGCCGATGCGCCCAAACCCCACCAGGCCCAGGGTCTTGCCCAGGAGTTCCGGCCCTTTGTGTCGCAGGCGGACCTCCCAATCGCCCTGGCGTGTGGCGCAGTCTGCCCGCAGGAGGCCCCTGGCCAGGGCGATCATGAACCCCAGGGTCAGTTCCGCCACCGGTTCCACGGGGGCAAGGGGCGTGTTCAGGACGAAGATGCCCCTTGCCCGGGCGGCCTCCAGGTCAATGTTGTCCACCCCCACCCCCTTGCGCCCAATGGCGCGGAGGTGCGGGGCGCGGTCCATCACTTCGCCGTCCACGAAAGGCTGCACCCCCATGACGAGGGCCAGGACGTCCGGCCCCAACTCTGCCATGAGGGCTTCTCTGGTCTGAGGGCGTGCTTCCCGGACGAGGACGTTCTCCCTCAGGAGAGCGATGGCCTCCTCGGCCAGGGGCGTGCAGACCAGGACCGTGCCTTGGGGTTTCTGGGCCATGGTGTCCGGTGCCTCCAGGTCAGGTTGCGGAAGGGGGTGGTTGGCTGGCGACCCTCTGGCGCAGGGCGAGGACCGCGGGGTCCCTCGCCGGGTCGCGCCCGGTCTCGCGCGCCTGGGCCTTGCGGAAGGCCAGTTCCGTCAGGAGGTCGGCCCGGCGTCTGCCCAGGGGCCAGCACCTGCGGGCCGCGGCGCGCCCGGGCGAGAGAAGGCAGGCGTATTCCTCCTCCGTCAGGACCTCTCCGATCTCCGGGCGCAGTTCCTCGGCGATCCACTGGCGCTCCCGCTGCAGGGACAGGGCCAGGATGGTCAGCACGACCAGGATGCCCCCCACGTCGCTCACCACGCTGAGGAAGAGGGCCGGCGGGGCGGTGCTGGCAAGGGTGCTCCCCAGGTTGTGCAGGGCGTGGAAGGCCAGGGCGAGCGCATACCCCAGCGCAGCCGCGACGAGCCCTCGCCCGCGGAGCCCCCACCGGCGGGCAAGGCCCAGCCCCGCCCCAGTGAAGGCTGTGTAGAAGGCATGGTTCAGCCCGAAGACCGCGCCCCGCACCACGACCGAGAGGACCCACTGCCCCACTCCCCCGGAAAGGAAGGCCCCGAGGAAGTACAGGAAGTTCTCCGTCATGGCGAAGCCGAACCCCACCAGCCCGCCGTAGACAATGCCGTCCAGCACGTCGTCAAATTCGCGGTAGGAGAAGAGGAAAAGGGCCACCAGGGCCAGGGCCTTCACCGTCTCCTCCACCAGAGGGGCCGCCCCGCTCGCGCTGGCGATCTCCCCAGCCAGGCCCAGGCCCGCCAGAGGAAGGTCGAGGATGGCCTCCCCCACCACAGCCAGGACGGCTGCGGGGCCCGCGCCCCACAGGAAGGCGGCGACGACCAACGCCAGCGGTTCTCGCTTGTAGCGGTCGGCCCACCACAGGAGCAAGCTGTACAGGATGGCCGGCACCACGCTGGCGAGGCCGGAGAGGACGACGCCCAGGAGGAACTGCACGAAGTCCATGGCCGCGCTCTAAGGTTGCACCACAGAACACATTGTTTGTGGTGTGGCACGGCGGTGCCACCCGAACTCTGGGCAGGCGCAAGGCCTGCCCTACCTTCTTGTCTTCAACTCCCACCCCCTGACCCCCCTCGCCGCATTGGAGAGGGCCCGATCACCACGGCTCACTTGCGGCGGCGCAGGGCCCAGGCCATGAGGCCCGCCAACCCCATCGCCCCCGCCGTCAGGCCCAGCGCGGTGGCCAGGGTTTTCGTCTCCACGCCGGGGAGGACCACGGTGCCATCCCCGTACTCGCGGAAGAGGCGGCCCCACTTGGTCTCCAGGGCGGCCTGCACCCGCCGCCGGCCCACCACTGGGTACCAGTAGACGTTGTGGTAGAAGTTGGAGGCCACGTACGACCAGGGGACCAGGGGCGACCGCAGGAGGATCCCTTCAAAGGGCTTCAGCGGGCCGTGGTAGATCAGCTTCTGGCCGCGGCTGGCGAAGGTGTCCTCCTGGACGAAGCCCCAGTCCTCCGCCGAGATGTCGTAGCCGACGATCTCAATCTCCCGTGGGTCGCCCACGCCCAGGCCCATCTCGTGGGCGATGCGGATGAAGGGGAGGTCCATGGGGTTGAAGCCCTGGAGTTTGGCCGAGACGGCGTCAATGGCCACCTGGTCGGCGGAGGCGAGGATGATATCTTTCTCGTGCCAGCGCATGGCCCGCGGGCCTGGCCCGTCCCCGGCAAAGGTCCCGTCCATGACGGCGAAGAGGCCAGGGTGGATATCCTGCTGGATCATCAGGAGGTCCACCAGGGTCTCGTGGATGACGCTGTGGGTCCAGTGGCGCCGCTCCGAGAGAAGCCCTCCGAAGGCGTTCTTCATCGCCCCGGTGATGGTGGTGAAGACGTGGGTCTTCACCGTGGGCAGGTGCACCATGTTGCGCCCGATAAACATCTCGGGGATGAGGACCCCCTCGGGGTAGATCTTGTCCAGGACGAGGAAGGGGGTCTTGGGCTCGTAGCGCACCCACTTGACGTGGGGCTCGTAGAGGTGGACGTTCTGGACGCCGTAGGCATCCACCACCATGCGGTGTTTGTTGTTCCGCTCGCCCACATAGGCGTCCACCACCACGGTGCGGTTGTGGGCGGCGATCAGTTTGGTGTACCCAGCGTGGAGCAGGGCGCGGATGACGCCTTCCAACTGCCAGGGCGTTGTGGAGCAGGCCGGGTACCAGGTCTGCCAGGAGATGTTGACCTTGAGGATGGTCTCCTTATCCTTGGGCAGAGCCTCCTGGAAGCCGGCCATGTCCATCAGGCGAGCGTAGTCTTCCAGGACGGTCTCGGGGGTGGTCTTGAGGACGGCCACCCGGCCGCGGCCAGGGAAGTTCCGGTCCACCATGCGTGTTCCTCCTCAGGTGATGCGTACTGCGACAGGCCCCGGAGGGAGGCCTGGGGCTTGGCTCTGGGGCTGAGTATACCCCAAGAGAGGGCGAATGTCCAGCGGAAAAGGGGGGTGTCGGCAGGACGCGCCCAACTGAAAACAGCCTTCTGGCGTGACAGATCGTAGGGCACGCTAGGAAGCGTGCCCTCTGCGCCGGGAAGAGCGATTATAGCCCTCCTTAACTGAAACGAGACGGGACGTAGGGCATGCCTTCTGGCGTGCCCTGCTGGATCGGAGGGGAACGCCACCCAACTCAGCGTGGGGCCTGCTTCAGGCTGCGTTCAGGAGTCCTACTGGGACCTCTGGAACACCACCAGGTACGACCAGTGGCCCCAGCCGTTCCAGGCCTGGGTGCAGGCCGGGTCTTCCACCGCCGCGTCCAGACGGGTGGTGATGCCCGAGACCGCGTCGCTCCCGACATCGCGCACCCGTACCGTGTACTCCGCCACGGAGGCCCACAGAGGGAAGTCCGCATACCCCGCCCCCTGCGGCACAGGCGGCGGAAGGTAGGGGTCGTTCTTGGTGTAGGTGATGCGGTCGTCG
>JBMFPD010000096.1:0-10741 GCA_049969295.1 Anaerolineae bacterium
CAGCGTCCACTGCACCAGGACTGGGGCCGGCGCGCCAGCCGCAGGCTGCCCCACCCGAAGGGGGACCACGGCCACGGTCACCGTGGCCTGCGCCGCACCAGGGTCTGGGGGCCGGTACCGCACCTCCCTGATGAGGAAGCGCGCCAGGTCCGCCCGGGGCCAGGGGGAGCCGTAGTCCAACGTGCCGTTCAGGTAGGCGTCCCGCAGGGCGGGCACCAGGTACTCCTGAGCCTCGTCCTTGGGCACGTCGGAGTAGAAGGCCACGACGATGGCCTCGGGGTAAGGGGAATCCAGGATGTCGCTCGGACGCTGGGGCATGAAGCCGATGCTCTCCTCCACCGGCTCCCGGAGGTCAAAGGTCCCGGGGCGGAAGTAGGTCTTGGCCACCGGGTCCGGCTCGTACACCCGCCGGACCGCCAGGTAACTGCGCTCCATAGGGGCCCGCTGCCAGACGGTGACCCGGGCCCCCTGCCTCTGGACCTGGTCGCCGCGGAAGAAGCCGATGACCTCGTAGCGGGGCGGGGTGCCCCGCACCATGTCGGCGGCATCCGCTGGCCTCTGGTTGACTTTGAAGATGGAAAGGGTCTGCTGGTCCCAGACGACAAGTTGCGGCCGCCCCAGGTTGACCACATCTTCGGTGTGGAAGTGGAGCCCCCTGGGCGCATCGCCCAGGTAATCCTCACTGGGCGTCTGGAGGGGGTAGGGGTAGAGGACGCCCGGCGTGCCCACGTCGCTGTCAAAGACGTAGGCCCGCACGCCCGCAGACCCCTGGCGCGAGTAGACCACCACCCACTCCAGTTCCCTGTCGCCGTCCGCATCCAGGCGGAGGAAGCGCGCCACCCGCATCTGGGCATGGGGGATCTCCTCCAAGAGGACGGCGCGGTCCGCGGCCACCTGGCGGACCACTTCCTCCCGCCAGCGTTGGAGCCAGGCGAGGGGGACAGGGTCCTGGCTGAGGACCCAATAGGCTCCGCCGGCGAGGAGGAGGCTTCCCAGCACCCATGTGCTCAGGGCCACCTGGAAGCGGTTGAGGTTCTGGGTCAACTGGAGGATCAGGCCGAGCACCACCCCGACCGCAAGCCAGACGAGCCCCAGGATGGCCACCATCTCCAGCATGCCCTCGCCTCCTCCTCGCCAGCGTCAAGGGTTCAGGTCTGGGGGTCCCCCTGCTCTTCCCGACCTTCTTCGGGGGCTTTCTTCCTGGCCCCCTTCTTTTTCTGCGGTTTCTGGGTCGCAGGCGTGACGGAATCCCGCAGCGCCACCGGCAGGACCTCCTCCATCCGGTCCACCAGGATGAACTGCATGTCGTTGCGGATGCGCCGCGGGATCTCCTCCAGGTCCTGCTCGTTCTTGCGGGGCAGGATGAAGGCCTTGAGGCCGGCCCGGTGGGCGGCCATCACCTTCTCCCGCACCCCGCCGATGGGCAGGATGCGCCCGCGCAGCGTGATCTCGCCGGTCATGCCCACGTCGTGGCGCACGGGCCGCTGGGTGAGGGCTGAGATGAGGGCCACGGCCATGGTCACCCCGGCGGAGGGCCCGTCTTTGGGGATGGCCCCCTCGGGGACGTGGATGTGGATGTCCACCTTGTCAAAGTCCACGCCCTGGATGCCCAGTTCCCTGGCATGGGACCGGGCGTAGGAGAGGGCAGCCTGGGCCGACTCCTGCATGATGTCGCCCATCTGGCCGGTCAGGGTGAGGTTCCCCTTCCCCTCCATCAGGCTGACCTCCACGGGCATGATGTCGCCACCGGCCTCGGTCCAGGCCACGCCCATCGCCGCGCCCACCTCGTCCTCCTTGTCGGCCAGGAGCTCCGTGTAGCGGGGCGGGCCCAGGTAGGAGCCCAGGGATGCCGGGGTGATCTGCCGGCGAACGCGCTTGCCCTCGGCCACGCGGCGGGCCGTCTTGCGGCAGATCTGGGCGATGCTCCGCTCCAGGTTGCGCACCCCGGCCTCGTAGGTGTACTCCCGGATGATGC
Source organism: Anaerolineae bacterium (assembly GCA_049969295.1). Classification (GTDB taxonomy): domain Bacteria; phylum Chloroflexota; class Anaerolineae; order DTPP01; family DTPP01; genus DAOTYM01. The sequence goes on from JBMFPD010000096.1 coordinate 1,976, forward strand.
GGCGCAGGGCCTTGTCGGAGAAGGAGAGGAAGCCAGGTTCCAGACCGTGCTGCTCCAACTGCCGGGGGATGAGGAAGCGCTTGGCGATGGCCACCTTCTCCTCCTCAATGTACCCCGGGAACTCAATGACCTCCATGCGGTCCTGGAGGGCCGGCGGGACAGTGTGCAGGACGTTGGCCGTGGTGATGAAGAGCACCTTGGAGAGGTCGTAGGGCACATCCAGGTAGTGGTCGGAGAAGGCGTAGTTCTGTTCCGGGTCCAGGACCTCCAGCAAGGCCGCGGCCGGGTCGCCCCGGAAGTCCATGCCGATCTTGTCAATCTCGTCCAGCATGAAGAGGGGGTTGATGGTCCCGGCGCGGCGCATGGTCTGGATGATGCGGCCGGGCATGGCCCCCACGTAGGTGCGCCGGTGGCCGCGGATTTCGGCCTCGTCGCGGATACCACCCAGGGAAACGCGCACGAACTTGCGCCCCAGGGCTTTGGCGATGGAGCGCCCCATAGAGGTCTTGCCCGTGCCCGGTGGGCCCACGAAGCAGAGGATCGGGCTACGCATCTTGTCCTTGGCCAACTGGCGCACGGCAATGTGCTCCAGGATGCGCTCCTTGGCCTTCTCCAGGCCGTAGTGCTCCGACTCCAGGATCTCCGCCGCCTTGGTGATGTCCAGGTTGTCTTCCGTCTCCTCGGACCAGGGGAGTTCCACCAGCCAGTCCAGGTAGGTGCGGATGACGGCCACCTCCGGGGACATGGACGGCATGGTGGTGAGGCGCTCCAGTTCCTGGAGGGCCTTCTCCCGCACCTCCTCCGGCATGCCGGAGGTGTTGATCTTCTCCCGCAGTTGTTCAATCTCCCGCAGGCTGCTGTCAATCTCCCCCAGTTCCGTCTGGATGGCCTTCATCTGCTCCCGCAGGAAGTACTCCCGCTGGCTCTTGTCCACCTCCTCCTGGATGCGGGTGTGGATGCGGTTCTCCAGTTCCAGGACGTCCACCTCCCGGCCCAGGAGGACGCTCAGGCGCTGCAGACGGGCCTCGGGGTCCACGGTCTCCAGGATGTTCTGCCGCTCCTCCAAGGAGAGGTTGACCATAGAGGCGATAAAGTCGGCAAGCCAGCCGGGCTCGTCCACGTTCATGGCGGCGACGTAGGCGTCCTCCGGCAGCTGCTGGCTCAGTTGGACGATCTTCTCCAGCAGGGTGAGCACGGCGCGCATCAGGGCCTCTACGGCCAGCCCCTCCCGCACCGGCTCCTGGATGGGCACCACCTGGGCCTTCAGGAAGGGGTCCTTCTGGACGATCTTGAGGATGCGGACGCGGCTCTCGCCCTGGGCGAGGACGTTGATGTTGCCATCCGGCATCCGCAGCACACGGCCGACGGTGACCGACGTGCCCACGGTGTACAGGTCCTCAGGGCCCGGCCATTCCACTTCCGGATTCTTCTGGGTGACGACGACCAACGTGCCATCGCCCGCGGTCAGAGCCTCCTCCACCGCCCGAATGGACCGTTCCCGCCCCACGAAGAGCGGGGCCACCATGTGCGGGAAGACCACCATGTCCCGCAGGGGCAGGAGGGGCAGTTCCAGCACGTGGCTGCGGGACCTCCCCCGCTTCTTCCCGGAGGACTTGCCGGTCTTCTTGGCCGTCCGGGCCACCGGTTCCTCCAGGAAAAGGGTCTCATCAAAAAGCCAATCGCTCAGCCAATTCGTCATGGGATGACCAGTTCTCCGTTCCATAACCTCTGGGCAGTTGCGCAGGATGTCCGCTCCTGCGCACGACGGTTCCAGGGATCGGGGAGGACGGCCGGGCCAATGGGCTCCCGGCACGCCTTTCTTTCCTTCCTTGTACTATACCTGGTGACAGGACATTTGTCAATTCTCCAGGCGGAGAGGAACAGGGCTGACTCATTCTTAAGAACTCCGACAGCCTTCTGGCGCGGCAGACCGTAGGGCACGCCTCCTGGCGTGCCTTCTGCGCCGGGAAGAGAGGTTATGGCCTCCCTTTTGTAAAAACGAGACAGCCCTGCGGAGAGGAACGAGAAACCCCAGGGGGGCTCAGAACAGCGCCCGCCGCCGCTCCAGGTAGTAGACGTAGTGCTCCAGGGGCACGTCCGGCGGAACCAGGTGGTCCACCATGGGGATGTAGCCGCCCTGGGCGACCACGGGGGCAAGGCGCTCCAGTTCGCGGTCAATGGCCTCCTTGCCTGCGGCGAGGGCGCGTTTGTCCACGCCACCCAGAAGGGCCAGGCGGGGGTAGCGCCTCCGCATCTCCGCCGGATGGGAGCCCGCAGCGATCTCCAGGGGGTAGACGCCGTCGCATCCGCCCTCGGCAAAGAGGGCTGTGAGGTCCAGGATGTTGCCATCGCTGTCCACCAGGGTCATGTCCACGCCGTGCTGGTGGAAGAAGGCGTTCAACTCCTGGTAGTAGGGCAACATGAAGCGGCGGAAGGTCTGGGGTGAGATGAAGGAACCGTGGTTGTAGGCCATGTCCTCCCAGAAGAGGACGAAATGGATGTGGAAGCGCTCCAGGGCTGGCCGGAAGAGCCGCTTGATGAACTCGCAGCGGTCCTCCACGATGGTCTGGACAAGGTCGGGGTCCAGGTGGTAGGCCATGCAGAGGTGCTCCAGGCCCATGAGGTCCCGGGGGAAGCCGAAGAAGCCACGGAACCAGAGGGCCAGGGCGTTCCCCCGCGCCAGGAGCCACTCCGCCCACCGGTCCCAGCCGCGGCAGTAGCGGCCGGGCGTCTCCGGGTCCAGGCGCGGCCGGAGCCGCTCGTAGTCCTCACGCGTCTTCACCGGGAACTCCACAAAGCGGGGGAAGGCCGTGCCCTGCTTGGGCTTCTCCAGGATGACGCCGTAGCGGTTCCGCAGGATCACCGTGCGCCCGCGGTCCTCCAGCACCTCCTCCTCAAAGTAGGGGAAGACGGTCTCAATGATGGGGAGGCGGGGCAGGACGATCCAGTTGTCCAGGCCGAAGTAGTCCTCCACCTGGAGGCCCTGCATGCGCCGCTTGTAGTCGTCGCCCCAGTAGGTCTTCAGGTCCACGCCGGGGATGTACTCCTCTTCGGGGACCTCCAGCAGTTCTCTGGGCAGGCCCTCCTGGACCCACCGCTCCATCGTCTCGGGCCAGTAGGCCATGTCCATGACCGGCATGCGGTCCGGCTTCTGGAACTTCAGCACCGCAAGGATGCGCTCCCGTGAAAGCATGGAATCCTCCCTTTCTGTCCCCTCACCCTACCCCCGCCCACCCTGGGGGGATAGGTGGGGTTCTACCGCCTCCCCTGTTTCCAGGGCCTGCTGCACGGCCAGTGTGAGGGCCAGGGCCGCCCGGGCGTCGTCCGGGTGGCCGCGGTCCGGCCAGGTCCCCTCCCGGAGGCACTGGAGGAAGGTCCTCATCTCCTCCAAGTAGGGGTTGATGGGCGTGGTGTCCACCGTCTCAGGGGGGTGCCCCTGGCGGTAGAGGGAAAGGACCTTGCGGGAGGGGGTGGCGTAGTCCGGCCCCTCAAAGGCGAAGGCCGCCGCCCCTTCGCTCCCGATGACGCGCAGGGCCATGGTGAAGGGGAACCCCTGCGGCACGGCAAAACTCCCCTCGGCCACGGCCACGGTGCCGCCAGCAAACTCTATCCAGGAGGTGGTGTGGGCCCAGGTGCCGGTGGGGAAGCGCCAGCCAGCCGCCCGCACCCGCCGGGCTGGCCCCAGAAGCCACTGGAGGTAGTCCAGGTCGTGGATGTGCGCGTCCAGGACCCCCAACCCGCGCCCCGGTTCCAGCATCCAGCCGCGCCAGGAGCCGGCCGAGAGGCCGCTGAAGCGGGCGGCGTAGGCGCTCTTCAGGTCCCCCAGGAGTCCCTGGGCGGCCCACTCCTGGATGCGGACGTACTCCACCATGAAGCGCACCACGTGGCCCACCATGAAGACCACACCGGCCTCCCGTGCTGTGGCGATCATCTCGTCGGCCTGGTCCAGGGTGAGGGCGATGGGCTTCTCGCAGAAGATGTGCTTGCCGGCCCGCGCCGCGCCCACCACGTGGTCACGGTGGGCGAAGAGGGGCGAGCAGACCGCCACGGCCTCCACCTCAGGGTTGGCCCAGAGGTCCTCCAGGGTGGGGAAAAGGACGGTGGAGAACTCCCGAGTGAATCTATCCCCCTGCTGAGGGTCGGGGTCGTAGACGCCGGCCAGAGAGCAGCCTGGCAACTGTGCTACGCTCCGAGCATGGACTCGGGCGATGCGCCCCGCGCCGAGGAAGGCAATCCGCACCATCAGTGCATCACCAGTCCGCCGTCCACCGGGAAGGTCTGCCCGGTGATGTACGACGCCTCGTCGGAGGCGAGGAAGGCCACCAGCGCTGCCACCTCCTCCGGGGTGCCCATCCTCCCCAGGGGCACCCGTTCCAGCCGCCTCTTCAGCATCTCGTCGGGGGCAAGGCCCAGGAGTCGGCCCACTTCGCGGTTGGTGTGGGCCGTCATGTCCGTATCTATAATGCCGGGGCAGTAGGCGTTGACGGTGATGCCGTAAGGGGCGAGTTCGTGGGCCAGGCCCTGGGTGAGGGCGATGACCGCGGCCTTGGAGGCGCAATAGGGGACGAAGTAGGCCGAGGCCCGCAGGCCGCAGACGGACGCTGCGTTGAGGATGCGGCCAGATCCCCGCCGGACCATGTGCCGCGCCGCCGCCCGGGCGCAGAGGAAGACGCCCCGCACGTTCACGGCGAAGACGCGGTCAAACTCCTCCACGGAGCAGTTCAGGAGGCGGTGGATGGGGCCGATGCCGGCGTTGTTGACCAGGATGTCCAGGTGGCCGAAGGTGCGGAGGCACGTGGCGACCATCTCCTCCACCGCTGCCTCGTCGGAGACATCCCCCGCCAGGGGCAGGGAGCGGCCCCCCAGGAGCCGCACCTCGTCCGCCACCCGGACAGCAGCGTCCAGGGAGAGGTCGTTCACGGCCACGTCCGCGCCTTCCTGGGCCAGGCGCAGGGCAATGGCCCTCCCGATGCCCTGGCCGCCGCCGGTCACCAGGGCCACACGCCCTGCCAGCCGCCCACCGGAAGAAATCCTCTTCCTGTCTTCCATCAACCTCTCTCCATCATCAAGAGTGAACCGGGGAGCACACAGAGGGCACAGAGCAAGTCTTAAGAATTCTCTGTACCCTCTGCGGTACCCCCTAGGGTCCGGCCGCTCCGGAAGGGAGCAGCCGGTAGACGGTCAAGGGGCCGTAGAGAGGGTGTTCGGCCCCCAAGACGTGCACGGGCAGGAGCGTCCTCTCCAGGGGCTCCCCCCAGAAGGGGGCGTACATCCCCTCCACGTAGGTCCGGTGGTCTATCACGTAGCGCACCCCGCGGTGCAGAGCGTAGGCGTAGAGCGTGCCCTTGCGTATGGCCTCGTGGGCCTGGACGTCCACCACCCCGTCCAGGTTCACCACGGTGTGGGTGCCGTAAAACCCCTGGATGCCCGCGTTGAAGGCCCCGATGGGCGCGCCCTCCGGCAGCGCGGCGGCCGCCCAGTCGGCGGCGAAACGGAAGTCCGCCTGCCAGGGGTAGAGCCCTACCGGCCAGTTGCGGCTCCACTGCAGGCCCATGAGGAGGGCGAGGAGCGTGACCACGCTGGGGACGAAGCGGCGCCACCTCTCCCCCAGGGCGCGCAACTGGTGGCCAGCCTCTTCCAGGGCCGGGCCAGCGGTGAGGGCCGCAGCATACGCCAGGGGCACGAAGTACCATGCCCGGGGGTACCAGCGCCAGAGGACGTGGAACGCCAGGAGCGCCAGGGCCGCCGCCACGGGCACCCAGAAAGGCCGCGCCGTGTCCAGGACAGCACGCCCCTCGCCCCGGGAAAGGCGCGAGCGGTAGAAGAAGGTCGCTCCCCACGCCGCAGCCCAGCCGATGGCCCCCACGCCAGCCACCTGCCAGAAGGCCACGAACCCGCTCGCCACCGCCGCGCCGAGCGTCCCCCACAGGGCCACAAGGAGCGGCGTCCCCGAGGCCACGGCCCGGCGGAAATGCTCATGGTAGATATAGGGGATGGCCACGCCGCTGGACTGAAGCCAGGTCCCCATCGTGGTCTGGTTCCACACGATCCACGGCGTCAGGGGGATGAGGGCTCCCAGGGCCAGGGCCCCCAGCGCCGCGGCTGCCTGCCTTCGCTTCCGCCAGGCGAGGTCCAGGGCCACGAAGGCCGGGAGGAAGGCGGAGTCGGTGCGGGCTAGGACCGCCGTGCCCCCCAGGAGGCCCAGCCCGAACCACAGAGCAAGGGGGGTCCGACCCCGCACTGCCAGGTACGCACAGAAGAAGCCCGCCCAGAGGAAGACCGCAAGGGCCGTCTCCAGGCCATTGGCCGCCTGGAGGAGGACGGCCGGGTGGAAGAGATAGAGGAAGGAAGCCAGGATGGCCCCCAGGAATCCCCCTCCCGCTCGCCGCACAGTGCGGAAGAGGAGCCACCCCGTGGCTGTGTCCAACAGGGCGGCCAGGGTGAGGGCCAGGTGGATGGGCAGGTCCGGGCCCGGGACCCACCGGAAGGCCGGCACGAGCAGGACCGCCCAGAGGGGGTGGAAGCCATTGGTCGGCGTCACGCCGTCCACGCTGGACCCCCGGCCCAGGGCCAGGTTGCGGGCGATGGAGAAGTAGTAGAAGGCATCGTCCGGCAAGGTCTTTTCAATCAGGGTGGCCACAGGGAGCCACGCCATGGCCAGCCGGAGCCCGGCCGCAGCCACGAGCAGCGCCCCCACGAGCCGCCGCTCGCCGCGGGAAAGGGTCTGGAGCCCCCCGGACCATCCGGTCTGCCTCATGGTTCCACCTGGTAGACCACCACCTCGCCGTGGTGGGGGTCAGGGAAGGTCTGCAAGGGCCGCAGGTGCGCCAGGTAGCCGTCCTCAAAGAAGGGGCGATAGTCCCCCTCCACCGTGGAGCGCCAGTCCAGGAGGTGAGTGATGCCAGCCTCTTCTAAGTAGGCCAGCACACGCCGCTCCCGCACCGCCGCGAAGGCCTCGCCGTTCACCACTCCATCCAGGTTCACCACCGCAAACCCCGCAAAGTACCCAGGGATGCCGGCGTTGAAGGCCCCCAACCGCGCCCCGGGGGGGAGGTGGTCCCTCGCCCAGAGGGAGGCCCGCACCACGCTCTCCTGCCAGGGCCAGAGGCCCTGCTTCCAGATCCCTGCTCCCTGCCCCAGGGCCACGGCCAGGAAGGCCGCTGCCAGGCCACCCCACATCCACTGCCGGAGCCCGGGCGGGGCAGCCCTGCCCGCCCGGGAAGCGGCCCAGCCCACGGCCCAGGCCAGGCCCACCATCCACGGCGCGTAGTACCACCCCCGCAGGAACCAGCGCCCATAGGCGTGGAAGGCCAGGTGCAGGGCCGAGGCCAGCAGGGGGAGGAGAAGGGCGAGGTCCGCCGCGGAACCCTTCCGCTCCCCGGCGCCGGAGCGGGAGCCCGCAGCCCAGAGGAGGAGCAGGAGGACGAGGACCAGCCCCTGCGCGCCGCTGTAGCGCACCAGCCCCTGGGCCAGGACGGAACTCAGGTAGACGACCGGACCCAGGAAGCGCAGGAGCCCCGTCAGGCCGCTCAGGCCAAAGAGGTAGGTCCGGATGACGTAGGGGACGGCCAGGCCGCTCGTCTGCACGGGGGAGCCCACGGCGACCTGGCTCCAGGCAAGCCAGGGCGCGATGGCGAGGAGGAACACCGCCCCAGCCAGGGCCAGTTTGGGCAGGTGCCTCCCCCTGCCTGCCCACAGGCGCTCCAGGCCCAGGACCAGCGTGAGGAAGATGGAATCGGTGCGGGCCAGGACCATGCACGCGGAAAGGAGGCCGAAGCCAGCGTAGGCCGCCCAGGTGGGGCGTGGGCGCAGCACCAGGAGGTAGTAGGCAAAGAGGCCAGCGAAGGCCAGAGTCGCCAGAGCCGTCTCCAGGCCATTGACCCCCTCCAGAATGGCCATGGGGTGCAGGAGGTAGACCACGGCTGAAAGGAGCGCGGGCCCTGCCCCCCGCAGGGCGCGCCGGGCCACCAGGTAGATGAGGGCACCCGTGGCCACATCCAGGAGGGCGGCCACGGAGAGGGCCCAGGGGATGGGCACCCGCCCCTCCCCCTGCACCACACAGAGCCCGCCCAGGAGGAGGGCCCAGAGGGGGTGGAAGCCGTTGGTGAGACGCTCTCCGTCAAAAGTGGGGCCCAGGCCGTGGGCCATGTGCTCGGCAATCTTGAAGTAGTAGAAAGCGTCGTCGGAGAGGACCTTGGGCACAAGGACGTCCAGAGGCTGCCAGGCGATGGCCAGCCGGATCCCGAGCCCCAGCGCCACAAGGCCCCCGGCCAGGAGGGGAGCGCAGCCCTCCCACCCTGCTTGAGGCCCTCCAGCCTCGCCCGAGCAGCCCATTCCTGCGTCCATGGCACCTCCGCTCCCGGGCGAGCCGTGCCCCTCCCCTGCACCTCAGCGCGGCAGGGCGGCCTCTGCCCTTGGCGCGCGGCCTGTCGCCCGCTCCGCCGCCAGCCGCAGCACCGTGAGCAGGGCCTTGCCGATCTCGGCCTTGGAGATCTTGGACTGGCCGGCCCGCCGATCTTCAAAGAGGATGGGGGTCTCGCCCACCCGTCCCCCCATCTGCTGCCACCGATACAGAAGTTCAATGAGGAAAGAGTAACCGTCTGAGAGGATGCGGTCCAGGGGGGCGGCTTCCAGGAGGTCCCGGCGGTAGCAGCGGAAGCCCGCCGTGCAGTCGTGGGCGCGCAGGCCCAGCATGGTCCGGGCGAAGAGGTTGGCCCCGCGGCTCAAGAGTTGCCGGCCCACCCCCCAGTTGCGCGTCCCCCCGCC
>JBMFPD010000097.1:0-8063 GCA_049969295.1 Anaerolineae bacterium
GATCCTCCGCTCCATCTGAGGGGACCTGACCCCACCCTGCCTCCGCCCTCTCCGCACCAGGGGGAGGGCGGAGGCAGACGACGCGTGCACTGCCCCTGCCGGGGGCATATGGAGGAGCCCCTCCGGCCCGGGAGACCCTGCGCGGTGGGAGCGCGGCCTCACCTCTGCTTCAGGACCAGGGGCAGCCAGGCGCGCCCCGCCGGGGGGGCAAGGGTGGCCGTCGCCGTGGGGGACGCGGTGGATGTGGCCGTCGGCGTGGGGCCCGAGGTGCTGGTCGCTGTGGGCGTAGGCGAGGCCGTCGGCGTGGCCGTGGGGCTGGGCGTGGGCGAGGCCGTCGGCGTGGGGGTGGCGCTGGGCGTAGGCGTGACGGTGGGCGTTGGGGTAGCCGTGGGCTCCGGGGTGGGGGCCTCAAAGAGAGGACCGCTCGCCCGGCCGCGCTCGTGCATCCAGAGCCCTCGCTCCGCAAATTGCCGGTAGACGGCCGGCCCGTCCAGCAGGTGGCCCTCCCCGTCCAGCAGGGCATAGTAGACCGTCGGCAGGTTCCCCGGGCCGTAGATGCCCTGCCAAGTCAGGACCACATGGCCAGCGCCATCCGCAGTGGCCGAGAGGTTCTGGGCGAGGCCGGAGCAGGGGTTCTCCAGGGGGGTGGGTGGGGCGAAGGTGTAGTCCGCGCCCCGGACCAGGGTGTAGAGGACCCGGTTGTTGGGCTCCGTCTCGGCGAACTTTCCGATCTGCTCCAGCCAGGCCACCAGCGCGTTCTCCCCGACTGCCGCGCCCGTGGCTCCGAACTGCTTGGCCGTGCGCCCGGGGGTGAGGTTGGCCGGCCCGTAGAGGATGTTCCCCGAGGCATCCACCACGGCGAAGTACAGGTGGTGCGTTCCCCCGCTCAGGGCCATCACGCGCTCGTAGAGGACTAGCATGCGGTCCCTCGGCAGCCGCACCAGGCGGGGCTCCTGCGGCGTGTACAGAGGAGAGGTGTTCCCCGAGAGGTTCCGCGCAGAGGTCACCGGGTTTCCCTGGCGGTCCAGCACCTGGAACAGGATGTCGTACAGGAAGGTGCTGGAGGACAGGCGCTGCCAGGCCAGGAGGAACCGGCCGCCGGAGAAGGCTTCCACGACGGGCATGAAGTCGTCGTCCGTGCCTGTGACCGTGCTGGGGGGCTTCACCACGCTCCCCTGGGCGTCGCGCACGGTGTAGTAGACCTCGTTGATGCCGCCCTGGGCGACCCCCCGCCAGGCGACCATGATGCGGCCCTGCCCCGGCTCCACGGCCAGGGAGGGTTCCACGTTGCGGGGGCGCGGGTTGCCGGGGCTCGTGAGCCAGGTCGGCGTGGCCACAGGCACGCCGTTGGAGTAGACCAGGGTGAAGCCGATGTTTTCCCGTTCCTGCTGCTCCTCGTCAAACCCCGTTGCGGAGGTGGCCAGTTCCGCTTCCCAGACAAACGCCAGGCGGTCCACCGGGTTGGGCGCTGCCGCCAGGTCGGTGACGCGGTAGGGGTAGGCAGGGCCTACAGAGTGCGTGCCGTTGAAGAGGCTGAGGAAGTCGGCAAGGCCAGCCTGGGCCCGGGGCATCCCGAAGTAGGTCAGGAGCCAGGGGTGGGTGAGGACGCGGGTCTGGATGGCTGCAGTGGCCGCCACACCGGGGTTGGCCGTGGAAGTGGCAGTGAGGGTGAGGGTCTCCAGGCTCCCGGGCAGGGCGCTGGGGGGCACGGCCACGGTGACGACGACAGGGACGCCCTCCAGCGGGGCCAGGCCGTCCACATGGGACGGGGCCAGGCTCACCGGCCACCCTGCGCTGGAGGTGGCGGTGAGGTCCACGGTCTCCGGCCCGGAGGTGCCCAGGTTGGTGAGGGTCACGGTGTGAGTCACCACCTGACCGGGCAGGGCCGTGCGCTGGGGCTCCAGGCTCTCCAGGAAGAGGCCGAAGGGGGCGGTGACGGTGATGGGCTGGGCCAACTCCCAGTCGTTGGGGAACTTGGTGAAGTGCTCGTGGCCGCTCCAGTAGTCCAACCGGTACACGCCTACCTGGTCGCCCACGCGGACGCGCAGGGTGACGGTGCTGTCTCCGGCGTGGACGGTTTGGCTGTCGGCCACGCCGACATGCCAGCGGTATCCTGGACGTGGGTAATACTGCTCAAAGAGGGCGGTCCTGGCCTCGTCCCGGGAGAAGGTGTAGGTGTTGGCCCCGGTGGAGGTACAGGAGAGGACCTCCCAGCCGACGGGCAGGGAGACGCCGCCCAGGGCGCGACCGGTGTCGTGATCCTGGCTGGCGTTGGCGGTCAGGGTGATGGTGATCTCTTGCCCCACGGTGGCCAACGCAGGGTGCACCACCGAACCGTCCACGATGGTGCAGCCAGAGAGGATCAGAGCCACAAACACCATCGCCGCAGCAGGGACCCAGAACGACTTTTTCATCGGCGCGCTCCTTGCCCCGGAACGTCGGGGCGGTTCCAGGTGGCTACACCAGCAGTATAACAGACGCTGAAGGGGAGTCAAGGGGCCAATGGTACTATCTCAGGGCTGCCCAGTTTTTGTAAAGAGGAGGCCATACCCGCTCTTCCCGGTGCAGGGGACGTCAGGAGGCGTGCCCTACGGTTGGCCGTGCCAGAAGGCCGTCAGAGTCCTATTGAAGAGTCAGCCCTGGCCGCGACCCATCGCACGCCTTTTGTCCCAGGAGGAGTTGTGGTATAATAAGCCATCGCTTCGGGAGGGAGGGCGCGCAAGCGCCACACGGAACCTCTCGGGGGGAGCATGACGATGATTGAGGTGGTGATTGACAGTGTCCGCGTCAGCCTGATGTCCAGCCACCGTCTCGTGGTCCTCAAGGAGAAGGCCGCCGACCGCTACCTGCCCATCTGGATCGGCCCGGCCGAGGCCGACGCCATCGCCATCGGTTTGCAGGGGGTGGAAGTCAGCCGCCCCTTGACCCACGACCTGCTCCGCGCCACCATTGAGCGGCTGGGGGCGCGCATTGTGTACATCGTCGTCAACGACCTGCGCAGCGACACCTTCTACGCCCTCATCATGCTGGACGTCAACGGCCGGCGGCTGGAGGTGGACTCGCGTCCCAGCGATGCCATCGCGCTGGCTGTGCGCGCCAAAGTCCCCATCTACGTGGCAGAGCACGTCATGGACCAGGCCGCCATCACTCCAGAGCCGGAAGTCGTGGACGAAGCCCTGGCCCCTGTGGGCGAGGACGAGGAAGGCGAGGAGGACCTGGAGGACCTGGAAGCCTACCGCGACTTCATTAAGGACCTGGACCTGGACTTCCTGGACGACCAGGACGAGTGACCTGCCCCTACCCCTGCCCCCTGCGCGTCTCCGCCGCGGCCCTGGGGGAGGCCAGCGGACGGTTCAGGTGTGTGCGCCATGAGCATGGAACGCCCGCAAGATGTGGAGCGGATGAAGCCCCACAACCAGGAGGCCGAGCAGGCCGTCCTCGGCTCGCTCCTCATTGACCCTGACGCGGTCATTGAGGTGGCTGCCTTCCTGAAGCCAGAGGACTTCTACTTCCAGAAGCACAACTGGATCTACCAGGTCATCCTGGACCTGCACGAGCGCCGGGAGCCGCCGGACTTCGTGACCGTCTGCGACGAACTGGAGCGCCGCGGCCAACTGGAAGAGGTGGGGGGGCCGGCCTACATCACCTCCCTCATCAATATGGTGCCGACGTCCATCCACGTGGAACATTACGGGCGCATCGTGGAGCGTGCGGCCATCCTGCGCAACCTCATAGACGCGGCGGGCAAGATCGCCCGCATGGCCTACGATGAGAGCCAGGATGTGAACCAGGTGGTGGACACCGCCGAGGACCTCATCTTCAGCGTCTCCGAACGCCGCATCCGGCGGGAACTCACCCCCATCCGTCAGATCGTGCGGGAATACGCCCAGCGCATAGACGAACTCTACCAGCAGAAGGTCCAGACCATCGGGACCCCCACTGGGTTCGTGGACCTGGACCGCCTGCTGGGCGGAGGGCTCCAGCGCTCGGACCTCATCATCATCGCTGCCCGGCCCGGGGTAGGCAAGACGAGCCTCGCCCTGGCCATCGCACAGAACGCTGCCCTCCGGCCTGGCGCCAAGGGGGTGGCCATCTTCAGTTTGGAGATGTCCAGCGAGCAGCTGGTGGGGCGCATGATCGCCGCCCAGACCGGCATTGAGGCCCAGCGCCTGCGCACCGGACAGTTGGACGACGAGGACTGGGAGCGGTTCGTCCAGGCCGCGGCGGTGCTCTCCGAAGTCCCCATCTTCATTGATGACACGCCGGGCATCTCCGTCTCGGAGATGCGCACCAAAGCGCGGCGGCTCCGCTCGGACCAGGAACTGGACCTGGTGGTGGTGGACTACCTCCAGTTGATGCGGTACGAGGGGCGGGCCGAGAACCGGGTCCAGGAGATCTCCCACATCTCCCGCTCCCTCAAGGAGCTGGCCCGGGACCTGCATGTGCCCCTCATCGCCGTCTCCCAACTCTCACGGGCGGTGGAGCAGCGGAGCGACAAGCGCCCCATCCTCTCCGACCTGCGGGAGAGCGGCGCGCTGGAACAGGACGCCGACGTGGTGATGTTCATCTACCGGGACGAACTGTACAACGAGGCCACGACCATGCCCCATATCGCCGAGATCATCGTGGCCAAGCACCGCAACGGCCCCCAGGGGAAGGTGTACCTCTACTTTGACGAGAAGCATACCCGCTTCGCCGACGCTGCGCTGGAGCGGCAGCCGCTGGATGCCTACGCGTGATGGGACGAAGATGGCCACCTTTCGCGGCTTTGTGGGGGGCAAGGTCCCCATCGTCCTCCTGCCGGAGCAGTTCTTCCGCGAGGTCCTGCCCGCGGTGGACGACCTGGCCGAACTGAAGGTGACCCTCTTCGCCTTCTGGGCCCTGAACCGCAAGAAGGGCGAACCCCGCTTCTTCACCCGGACAGAGTTGGAAGAGAACCCCCTGGTGCTCCAGGCCCTGGAGAGCGAGGTGGAGTCGGGGAAGGCGGCCCTCTGGGCGGGCCTGGAGCGAGCGGTGGCCCGGGGCACGCTCCTGCGGCTGGTGGGGCGGGCCGGCGACCAGGAGGTGGACTGCTACGTCCTGAACTCCGAGAAGGGGCGGCAGTGGGCGCGGGAGGTCCAGGCCGGCCGCCTCCGTCTGGAAGTGCCGACCCTCACCGCTGCCTCGTGGACGCCGGAGCCGGGACGCATCTTCGCCCTCTACGAGCAGAACATCGGCCTGGTGCCCCCCCTCCTGGTGGATGAACTGCAGGAGGCCGAGGAGACCTATCCCTGGGCCTGGATTGAGGAGGCCTTCCTCCTGGCGGTGCGCCGCAACGCGCGGCGCTGGAGTTACGTGCGCGCCATCCTGGAGCGGTGGGCCCGCGAGGGCAAGGACGAGGGAGAGAAAGGCGAAGGATGAAGAAGGTCGGCGAGGTCCTGCGGGAGTGGCCAGGAACGGGAGAGCCAGAGAGCGAGGAGAGGCGGCCTGTCCAGGCGGAGCCCCCGCCCACTGGGCCTGCCCGAGAGGCATGCCCCATCTGCCACGGGCTGGGGTACGTCCGTCGCGACCTCCCCGTCGGGCACCCGGACTTCGGGAAACTCTTCCCCTGCCGCTGCCGCCAGGCAGAACTGGAGGCCCAGCGCCTTGCGCAACTGCAGAAGGCCAGCGACCTGCACCTCCTTTCCCACATGACCTTTGAGACCTTCCACGTGGAGGGCCGGGGGCACCTTCTCCCTGACCAGCAGAAGAGCCTGGAGGTTGCCTACCGCATGGCCCGCACCTTCGCTGAGCGCCCGGAAGGGTGGCTTCTGCTGGAAGGCCCTTACGGCTGCGGCAAGACGCACCTCGCCGCCGCCATCGCCAACCACTGCATCCGCCAGGGGCGGACGGTCCTCTTCGTGGTCGTGCCGGACCTCCTGGACCACCTGCGGGCCGCCTACGCGCCGGGGAGCGAAGTCCGCTTTGACGAGCGATTTGAGGCGGTACGCACCGTCCCCATCCTCATCCTGGACGACCTGGGCACCCAGAGCCCCTCGCCGTGGGCTCAGGAGAAACTCTACCAACTGATCAACTACCGCTACAATGCCCGCCTGCCGACCGTCTTCACCACCAACCAGCCCATCACGGACCTGGACCCGCGCATCCGCTCCCGCCTGGTGGATTCGGACCTGACGGCGCACGTCATCATCCGCGCCCCGGACTACCGCCAGCCTTTTGACGCCCACCGGTCGGAACTTTCCACCCTGCACCTGGTGGGGGACCTGACCTTCGCCACCTTTGAGGTGCGCCGGCCCAACCTCCCGGCTCGCCAGCGGGAGATCCTCCAGGCGGCCTACGAGGCGGCACGGGCCTACGCCGAGAATCCCCAGGGCTGGCTCCTCATCCGCGGCCCCTACGGCACCGGCAAGACCCACCTGGCGGCAGCCATCGCCAACCACCTGGCCCAGGCCGGGCACCTGGTCCTCTTCATCATGGTGCCGGACCTTCTGGACCACCTGCGGGCTACCTTCCACCCGGCCAGTCCAGCGCGGTACGACAAACGGTTCGACGAGATCCGCAACGCCCCCTTCCTGGTGCTGGACGACCTGGGCACCGAGAGCGCCACTCCCTGGGCCCGGGAGAAGTTGAACCAACTCTTCAACCGCCGCTACCACGCCCGTCTGCCCACGGTCATCACCACCAGCGCGTCGCTGGAGGACCTGGACGAACGCCTCCGGCGGCGGCTGGAGGACACGCGCCTGTGCCGCATCGTGGAACTGAACGTGGAGCCCTACGTCCCCCGGCGGGGAGGGGGCCGGCCCAGCCCCCGTGCCGGCCGGCTGCGCCAGGAGGGGTGACCTCTCCTTGCCCCTGCCGCCTGCAGCGGCACCCCCTTCTCTCCCCGCATCGGGGAGGGAAGGGGGCAAGAGGGATGGGAGAGGTTGAAGGGTATCGGCTGTGGAATCCGACCTGCCCCTCGTCACCAGGAGCCAACTCGTGAGGGACCTCAGGAGCCTGGGCCTGGAGCCGGGCCAGGTGGTCATGCTCCACGCCTCGGTGCGGGCCATCGGCTGGGTGGTGGGAGGGCCAGACGTGGTGCTGGATGCCCTCCTGGAGATGCTGGGGCCCACGGGGACGCTCATGATGTACGTGGGCTGGGAGGAGGACATAGAGGACTTTGACCAGTGGCCCCCAGAGCGGCAGGCAGCGTACCTGGCGGAGTGCCCTCCCTTTGACCCCGCGACCTCCCGCGCCCACCGCAAGTGGGGCATCCTCACTGAGTACCTGCGCACCCGGCCCGGGGCCTGCCGCAGCGGGAACCCCGGCGCCTCCGTGGCGGCGGTGGGGGCCAGGGCTCAGTGGCTCGCCGCGGACCACCCCCTGCAGTTCGGCTACGGCCCTGGCTCGCCCCTGGCCAAACTCTGCGAGGCCGGGGGCCAGGTCCTCCTCCTGGGCAGCCCCCTGAGCGCGGTTACGGTGCTCCACTACGCGGAGCACCTGGCGGCCATCCCCCACAAGCGGACCGTGCGCTACAGGGTCCCCCTCCTTCAGAACGGGGAACGCGTCTGGGTGGAGGTGGAAGAGTACGATACCGGGCGAGGGATCGTGGACTGGGAGGGCGGGGACTACTTTGAAGCCATCGTCCGGGACTTCCTTGCTGCCGGCCACGGGCGGGTGGGAAGGGTGGGGGCTGCCCCTTCGTACCTCCTGGACGCGGCTGCGCTCTGCCGGTTCGGTGTGGAGTGGCTGGAGCGGAGGTTCGGGGGCGAGGAGGGGACGGCGCTCCAGCCTTGAAGGGAGGGCTCCTGGGCCCCCAGCGGAAGCCCCTCCCGGTGGGGCAGCCCCCGGCTCACTTTTCCTGCCAGGTGGGAGGCGTTGCCAGGGTGGTGATGGGCGGATAGGCCCGGCGCACGGCCCAGTAGAGGGGCGCGCCGACCAGCCCCCCGGCGACGTTCTGGATCAGGTTGCCCGGGGCCTCCACCAGGGCGGGCCCCAGGCCGTAGAGGCCGACCTCGGCCAGGAAGTACCCCAGGACCATGACCACGGTCCCCACAGCCCACGCCACGGCCATCCCCGCGGGCGTCCCCCGGAAGGCCCGGCGG
>JBMFPD010000097.1:8073-10673 GCA_049969295.1 Anaerolineae bacterium
CCACCCAGCCAGGAGGCCCTGCAGCCCGTGGACGCAGAACGAGATGAGCGTCCACTGGGGGTAGCCGGCGATGGCATCTGCCAGGCCGGTGCCCACGCCGCCGGCCAGGAAGCCCACCCACGGCCCGAAGGTGAAGGCGGCGAAGTAGATGGCCACATCCGAAAGGTTGATGTAGCCCCGGGTGGGGGCGATGGGCACGCGGATGGCCAGGGTGAAGACCGTGACGAGCGCGATCATCACGGCAGTGATGGACACCGTCCTCGCGTCTACCTTTCCCATAATCCTCAACCTCCTCTGCACAGGATGTAGCACTGCTGGTGCAGCACACGAGTGCCGCCGGGGGCGCAGCGGGCTGGGCCCTTCCCGACGCGACACCCGTGCCGCGGCATGGCCTGGTAGGGGCGCATGGCCGTGCATCCCTTCTCCATTGCTGCGTTCCTCGTTTGTGGCCCAGCGCTAGACCACCGCATCCCCGGGGATCCTGGACTGCGGCTCCGCAACCCTGCCCTGCAGGAGCCGCTTGAACCCGCGGGCCAGGAGGGCCACCCCGCGGGCGATATCCTCTTCTCCGAGGGCGGTGTAGCACAGCCGGCAGACGTTGCTGGGCCCCATATCGGGGTAGAGGACACGCCCGGGCAGGAAGACAACTCCCTCTCGGCCGGCTTCTTGGAGGAGGCGGTGTGCATCCACCCCTTCCGGCAGCCTCAGCCAGAGGTACAGTCCCCCTCCGGGAACGAGCCACTCCACGCCCCGCGGCATGTGCTGGCGGAGGGCCTCGTCCATGGCCCTGCAGCGCGCCTCATAGATCGCCCGCGCCAGGGCGATGCCCTCGTCCAGCCAGCCGCGGCGCGCGAATTCCACCACCAGGTACTGGCCGGCCGTGTTGGACTGCAGGTCGGCCACGCGCCGCAGCAGGAGGGCCATCTCCACCACCGGCCGGGGAGCCACGAGCCACCCGACGCGTAAGCCCGGCGCCAGGGACTTGGAGAAGGTGCCCAAGTAGATGACGTGCCCCCGCTCGTCCAGGGCCTTGATGGGCGGAGGAGGCGGCTCCCGGAACCAGAGGTCGCCCAGGGGGTCGTCCTCCACGATGGGGACCTGGTATCTCTGGGCAATGGCCAGGAGGCGCCGCCGCCTCTCCAGGGAAAGGGTCGCACCGGTGGGGTTCTGGAAGTTGGGGATGGTGTAGATGAACCGCGGCCGGTAGCGGGCCACCAGGGCCTCCACCCGGCTCACGTCCATGCCGTCCCTGTCCACCGGCACGCCGATGGCCCGCAGCCCCTGTACGCGGAAGGCCTGCAGGGCCCCGAAGTAGGTGGGGGCTTCGCAGAGCACGGTATCGCCCGGTTCCGTCAGGAGGCGGGTCAGAAGGTCCAGCCCCTGCTGGGAACCACTGATGACCATGATGTGCTCGGGCGTGGCGGAGATGCCCCGCTGGGTGAGGCGCTCCGCGATGAGGTCCCGCAGAGGGGCGATCCCCTGGACCGGACTGCTGGCGGCCGCGGCCGTGCCCACCTCGTGCAGCACGGCCTCCCAGGCCTCGGCGTACCGGTGGGAGGGGATGAGGTCCGGGTCGGGCAGGCCACCAGCGAAGGAAATGACCCCCGGTCGGGCGCCCAGTTCCAACAGCGTCAGGAGTTCGGCGTCGGTGGGGCTCTGCAGCCGCTGGGCGAGGCTGCTCAGGTGGGCTGGCCAGGCGATGGGCTGCACCCCTTCGCCTCCGGGCTGGGGAGAGGGAGGGCCGACGACCACCGTGCCCCGGCCCACGCGGGCCTCCACCAGGCCCTCGGCCGCCAGTTCGTCGTAGGCGCTGACCACCGTGGTGCGGCTGACGCCCAGGAGTCTGGCCATCTCCCGTTCGGGCGGCAGGCGGGTGCCCGGGGCCAGGTCCCCCCGGAGGATCTGGCCCCGGAGGTGGTTGCGGATCTGGATGTAGGCCGGGACGGGGCTTTCCCGTACGACGCGGAACTCCATCGGCGACCCCCATTTGGATATATCCAATGGTATTTTACGCCCGCTTCCTCCCCCTGTCAAGGGCCAATTGGACTCCTTTTGGCCAGTCCAAAGGGGCACCGCCCTGGGAGCCTGAGGCTATCCGTCCGGGCGGACGGCACTTTGCCCTGGCCTTCGCTCCTCGCTCTCCCTCGGGAGACCCGTTCCGCGCGCCCCGGGGTTTTTGACAAGCCGTGCAGGAATGGTATAATGAATGTGCTTATGGGCCGTTAGCTCAACTGGCAGAGCAGCTGACTCTTAATCAGCGGGCTGGAGGTTCGACTCCTCCACGGCTCACCTGGATATTTCTAGTGGGGCAAGCCTCCCTGAGACACTAGCAGTAGTGGCTTCGGGGGGGCCGTTTTGTGTCCGCCGCGTGGAGGACCGGTTCCTCCGCAGGCCTCACCAGGCGACCTCCGTCCCTCCCTCGCCCGGCCTCGGCGCAGAGGGCACGCCAGGAGGCGTGCCCTCTGCGCCGGGAAGAGCGGTATAGCCTTCTCTTTCGTAAAAACGAGGTGGCCCTGGGAGAGGGGGCGGACTCGGTTGCACCTTTTGTTGGTGGCTGATGACCTTGTGGTCCCATGCCGGAGGTGAACCTCACCCTACCC
>JBMFPD010000098.1:0-10474 GCA_049969295.1 Anaerolineae bacterium
GCCCGCCGCCGCTCCACCTCGGCCCGCTCAGCCATGAGGGCCCGCAGGGAAGCGATGTCCCCCGGGATGAGGTACGCCACGCCGCAGAAGAAGAGGGCACAGAGCGCCCAGGCCACCGTGCAGATGATGAGGATGGCATTGTGCAGCGAGGACTGCACGGCGATGACCCCTGCCAGGAGCGGCGCGGTGGCCGAGCCGACGGTCTCTGCGAAGTTGAGCGTTGCCTGGGCCGTGCTCCGCACCTCCGGAGGCGTCACATCCTGCACGGTGGAGACCACGTTGGGGGCGGCGAAGGGCATGAAGACCGCGGTCATGGCCATGAGCACCAGGAAGAGCCCCTGGTTCTCTATGGGGACCGACAGGGTGGCCACCAGGAGGACCGCCCCCAGGACCACCCCCGTGACGGCCACGAGGACGCGGCCCCGCGGCGTCCTCCGGAAGAAGAAGTCGCCCAGGGCTCCGCCGATGAAGTAGCCGCTGGAGAGGGTGAGGATGGCCACCATCATGGTCGTGGCAGCCTGGCCGGAGGTGTAGTTCCGCTCCGTCTCCAGGTAGCGGAAGAACCAGTAGGTGATGACGTTCCAGGGGAAGACTCCGAAGAAGCCCTGCACAAGGAGCAGGATCAGGCTCCGCTTGCGCAGCGCGGCCCGCAACTGCTTCAGGTCAAAGCGGTAGGTGCCAATCTCCCTCAGGTCGGCCAGTTCCGGCTCGGCGCGGCCCCGGGGAGCCTCCCGCACGAAGAAGAAGATGAGCGCGGCCACGGCCAGCCCCACCGAGCCGGTGACGAAGAAGACCCGTCGCCAGCCCAGCGTGGGCCCCAGGGCCGTGGCCAGGATGAGGCCCAGCATGTACCCCATGGGCATCCCCAATTCCAAGAGGCCATAGACCTTGCCCCGGATCTTGGGGCCGAAGTAGTCGGCAAGGAGGCTGTAGAGCCCCGGGTAACTGGAGTCGTCAATGCCCGTGGAGGCACGGGTGATCAGGAAGAGGCTGTAGCGGGAGGCCAGCGCGCTCAGCCAGGTGGTGCTGCCCCAGATGAACGACGCCAGGGCCAGCAACTTGGCCCGCGCGAAGCGGTCGTAGAGGTACCCCCAGACCGGGTAGAGGATGCCGGCCACGATGATGGCCCCAGTGGAGACGGCCCCCATCTGCACCTCGTTGATGCCGAACTCCTCCATGATGGGCGTGGTGAGCGGGCCGATGAGGAGTTTGTCGGCCTGGTGCAGGAGCACGAACAGGAAAAAGACGAAGACCACGAACCACCGGTACCTGGTTGTCATCGGCTGCCCCCTTTCTTGCGTGGGTCCTGCTCAGTCTGGCTGCACCAACTCCACGACGGTCGCGCCGTCGCCACCTTCGTGCCGCGCCCCGGGCCGGAACGAGGCCACCAGGGGGTGCCGCGCCAGTTCCTCCCGCACAGCGCGGCGCAGGGCCCCGGTCCCTTTGCCGTGGATGATGCGCACCTGGGGCAGGCCGGCCAGGAAGGCCCGGTCCAGGTACTTCCCCACCTGCTCCAGCGCCTCCTCCACAGTGAGGCCGCGGCAGTTCAGTTCGGCCGGGACTGCCCCGGCCCCCAGCCCACGGAGTTCCACCCGGGCTGGCCCTTTCAGGGGCTCCCCCTCGGATTGGGCCTCCAGGTCCTCCACCGGCACCCGCACGCGGAAGGAGCCCACCTGCACTTCTGCCTCCCCCTCGTCCACGTGGGCCACCTCGCCAGCCATCCGCAGGCTGGGGACCCAGACCCGATCTCCCGGCCGGGGTTGGAAGGGCAGGCCGAGGGCGGGCTTCGTGCGGATGGGGGCGAGTTCCTCCAAGAGGTCCTCCAGGCGCTCTTCGGCCGCCTCCAGGTCTTCAGCCGGGGGCAGTTGAGGGGCGGGTCCCCGCTGCCAGAGGCGGCGCAGGCGCGCCAGTTCCCGGCGCACCTCCTCCACCTCCCGGACCGCCTCCTCCCGCGCCTTCTGGAGGACCTCGCGGCGCGCCCGCTCCACCTCGGCCAGACGTTGCGCGAGTTCCCGGCGCAGGGCCTCGGCCTCCGCCCGCTCCCTGGCCGCGGCCTCCCGCGCCCGCAGGGCCTCCCGCTGGGCCTCCTTGATGTCGGCCAGGAGGCTTTCCGCCTCCAGGACGTCCGGCGAGACCATCCCCTGGGCCTCCTGGACGATGGCCGGGTCCAGCCCCAGCCGCCGGGCGATGGCGAAAGCGTTGGAGCGCCCCGGGAGGCCGATGGTCACCTCGTAGGTAGGGGCCAGCGTCTCCGGGTCAAACTCCACCGAGGCGTTCTGCACCCCGGGCGTCTTGTGGGCGTAGACCTTCAGTTCGGAGTAGTGGGTGGTGGCCAGGGTGGTGATGCGCCTTGCCACCAGGTGGGAGAGGATGGCCCGCGCCAGAGCCGAGCCCTCCACCGGGTCGGTGCCAGCGCCCAGTTCGTCCAGGAGGACCAGGCTGCGGGAGTCCGCCTCCTGCAGGATGCGGATGATGCGCCCCATGTGGGAGGAGAAGGTGGAGAGGCTCTGCTCAATGGACTGTTCGTCGCCGATGTCGGCGTAGATGCCATTGAAGACGGTGAGGCGCGAGCCCTCGGCAGCGGGGATGGCCAGCCCGGCCTGGGCCATGGCCGCCAGGAGGCCCACCGTCTTGAGGGTCACCGTCTTGCCGCCGGTGTTCGGGCCGGTGAGGACGAGGACGAAGTAGTCGTCGCCCAGGTAGATGTCTATGGGGACCACCTTCTCGGGGTCCAGCAGGGGGTGGCGGGCCTGCCAGAGTTCTATGACCGACCCCGGGTGGGGGACGGCCTCGTCCTCCTGGCGCTGGCGGAAGGGGACCAGGTGCGGTTCCACCCCGCGGATGGCTTCGGCGTAGCGGGCCTTGGCGAAGATAAGGTCCAGTTCCGCCAGGGCCTCCACCGTCTGCTGGATAAAGGGGGCTTCCTCGGCCACCAGGTCGGTCAGGCCCAGGAGGATGCGGTCCACCTCCTGCTCTTCCTGCAACTGGAGTTCGCGCCACTGGTTGTTCAGTTCCACCGTGGCCAGGGGTTCTATGAAGAGGGTGGCCCCGCTGGCCGACTGGTCGTGCACCAGGCCGGGGACGCGCCCCTTGAACTCCGCCCGGAGGGGGATGACGTAGCGGCCGTGGCGCTGGGTGACCAGGGGCTCCTGGAGGAAGGGGGCGACCTCCGGGGAGGCGACCATGCGCTGCAGGCGCTCCAGGAGGCGCTCGTGGGCGGCGCGCAGGTCCCGCCGGATTTCCGCCAGGCGCGGGCTGGCGGTGTCCAGCACCTCCCCTTTCTCATTGAGGGCCGCGCCGACGGCCGCCACGACGTGGGCGCACTCCTCCAGGCGGGAGGCAACCTCGGCCAGGCGGGGGAACTGCCCGGAGGACCGCACCAGGTTGCGCCGCAGGGTGCGGGCCACCAGGAGGGTCTGGCGGATGTCCAGGAGTTCCGCCGGCAGGAGCATGGCGCGGCGCACCGCCCGGTCCAGCAAGGGGCGGACGTCGCGCGCCCCGCCCAGGGTGATGGGGCTCGTCGCCAGGAACTGCCGGGCCTCCCGCGTCTCCTCCTGGCGGGCGCGGGCCTCCGTCAGGCTCGTCGTGGGGCGCAGCGCCAGGGCCAGTTCTCGGCCGGCCGAAAAGGAAGTGTGGCGGGCCAGTTGGGCCAGGATCTTGGGGAACTCCAGGAGGTCCAGGTACGAATCGTCCATCAGCCGACCGAAAGGATGCGCAGGATCTCGGCAGGGGCCCACGGCTTGACCGAGAGGAGGAGGTAGGGCAGGAGCCGGGCGAAGACGTTGGCCAGCACCGACGACTGAAGGCTGTAGTGGACGGCCAGGCGGACCGAATCGGCCTGCACTGCGGCCAGGACAGGTTTCCCCGGCTGGTGCCAGGTCCACGGGACCTCCGTGGCGAAGTTCACCGCGGCCAGGAAGAGGGAGATCCATACGCAGGTGGTGACGAACCCCAGGGCCACTCCCCCCAGTTGGTCCACATGCTTCAGGATGCTCAGGTGCGCCTGCCGGTAGTCCCGCGTGACCAGGGAGAGCGCGCCGTAGGACGCACCCAGGATGAGGACGAAGGCCAGAGCCTCCACCGACTGGCGGTTGGCCCACACGATGGTCTGGATCCACGTCCCCACCGTCTGGTAGTAGGCCGCGGCCAGGACGAGCGCGAAGTACAGGAGCACCAGGCCGATCAGTTGGCGCAGGATGCCCTGGAAGAGCCCTACGGTTGTGCCGGCGACGAGCCCAGCCAGGATGAGCACGTCCAGCGCGTTCATGGACAACTCCCGTCCCTCAGGGGCCAACCAATGTGCAGGAAAGTATAGCACATTCCGTGCCGGGAACAAAACGCTGAGGGCAGCGGTTGCGGTTGCATCTTGTGTTGGTGAGCCAGGGACGCGGGAAGGCCGACCTCTCCCATCCCCCCACCCCCTTTCCTCCCCGCATCGGGGAGGGAAAGGGGTGCCGCCGCAGGCGGCGGGGGAGCAGGGGCGCACGGCCGTGCGCCCCTGCAGGCCGCTGGCAGCGGGGCCGTTCTCACTCCCCTCAAGGTGCTCAAGTACGTGGGTGAGCACCTTGTCCTGCAGGCCGCTGGCAGCGGGGCCGTTCTCACTCCCCGACCACGGTGAAGCGGCCGCCGTCGCTCCGCCCGAAGACCTCCGGGAAGTACATCTCGTAGGCCTGGGCCGGCATGGTCAGGAACTGGCCGGGGAGGGACGCCCGCATCAGGTAGGTGTATTCGTAGGTCCCTGCCCGCAAGTAGGTGCTGAAGAGGGCCACCTTCTCATCCCGCAGTTCGGCATGGCTGGGGGTCCACCACCAGGACCACCACCGCTCCTCCTCGCCCACCCGTTCCACCCGCGGGCCCTGCTCGTACGCGCCGCTGGTGGTCTGCAGGCTCACGTCTATGGCCTCGCACCCGGCCGGCAGGGGGTCCTCCACCACCAGGTAGTAGAGGCTGTAGGGCGCGACCAGGGTCAGTTTGACGCGGATGACATCCCCCACCTTCGCCTCTGCGATGGGCTTGCCCGGCGCGTCCACCAGTTCGTACTCCCGGCGGATGAGGATCCCCCGGTCCAACGCTTTGACTTCCTCCACCGGCAGGTAGTAGCGGAGGTGGGCCGTGTAGTAGAGCCGCCCCTTACCCGTCTGGCCGGCGGCAGGGGCCGGGCGTTCCAGGATGAGCCGGTTCACCTCCTCCCGCAGGAGGTCCTTCACCTCCACCCGCAGTTGCACCGCCTGGTCCACGTTGCCGCGGTTCGCCTTCCCCTCGCCCAGGAGTTTGTCGTTCAGCGTGGCGCGCCAGGTGTAGTCGGCCTCCAGTTCGCCGGTGGCCACCATCCAGTCCGTCAGGGCCATGAGGGCCCAGGCCGTCTCCTGGGTGGTCTCCCAGCGGCCCTCCTTGCGGGTCACCATCAGCCAACGGACGACGTTGGGGGCCAGCGCGTGGTCCGGGCGCAGGCGGGCCAGCATCATCAGGACGATGGAGGTGGTGCGGGAGTCGGTGTTCATGTTGTAGTAGTCCCGCGAGCCCTCCTCCCAGTGCGCACCCGTGGCGCTCAGGATGGCCTGGCTGACAAGGTCGCTCACCAGGGTCTCTATGCGGGGCTTCATGGCCTCCTCCGCCCCGGGGGCGTGGGCCATGGCCAGTGCCAGGAGGGCCTTGCCGTACTGGGAGAGGTTCTGCCGGTTCTCGTACAGGTTGGCCATCTCGCTCGTGGGTACAGGCCCCTTCTCTTTGGCGCTGGCGTACTCCGCCAGGACGAAGAGCATGAAGGCCTGGGCGTTGGCCTTGTAGGTAGTCTTCAGGTCCGAGGTGCTGTAGAGGTGGTCCCGCAGGAAGCGTGCCGCCCGCTCCATGACATTGGGGTCCACGGCGAAGCCAGCGCGGTCGGCCTCCAGCAGGCCCCAGAGGGTGTAGGCCGTCAGGAAGCGGTTGCTTTCCTCGGTGACCCACCAGCCCCAACCGCCGTCGTACTTCTGCTCAGCGTAGATGCGCTGGAGGGCCATCCCCACCATCTGGGGAAGGCGCGTCTCCAGGTCCGGACGCACGATGCCCAGGCTCTTGAGGGCCCGGTAGGTCATCACGTTGGGCAGGAAGCGGGAGACGGTCTGCTCAATGCACAGGTAGGGATAGTGCTCCAGGTACCGCAGGCCCTCCTGCATCCCCGCGGCCAGGCTGGGCTCCAGTTGCACCGTCAGATCGCCCATGCCCGGGTCCAGCACCTCCGGCAGGACGATGGCCTCCAGCCGCGATTCGCCAGAGTCCACTTGGCCGGCTGTGGCCACCACCTCCGGGGTGCTGTAGTGGTAGACCGGTAGGGTGACTTCCACGGCGTCGGAAGCCGTGGCGCTCACGGCGGCGAACTGGACCACGGCCTGTTCCGTGGGCGGGACGGCCACCGGCCAGGTGACCTTCACCAGGCCCCTGGCTGGGACCTCCACCTGGCGCGTCGTGGGGGCCTGCACCTCCAGCCCCCTGGCCTGGAAGCGGACCTCCACGGAGAGGTCTTCCTTGGTGTTGTTGTGGACGACCGCCGCCAGGTCTGCCCGGTCGCCGATGACGAAGAAGCGGGGCACCACCGGCCGCACCAGGAGCGGCAGGGTCACCACCAGGTCGGCCTGGGCCTCCCCGATGAGGGTGTCGGCGGTGATGGCGCGGGCGTCCAGCCGCCAGGTGGTCAGGCTGTCGGGCAGGCGCACGGTGAACTGGGCGCGCCCCTCGGCGTCGGTCGGCAGGGCCGGGTTCCAGTAGGCAGTGTCGGGGAACTCCCTCCGCACGAGGGGGGCCTCGCCGGGCCCTCCGCCACCGCCCTTGCCGCCAGGCGCGCGCAGGACTTCCTTCACGAGTTCCTCGGTGAGGACGGAGAGGCTGGTGGCGGTGCGCACGCCCAGACCCCGCTCCTCCCAGTAGCGCCCGAAGAGGGTCCCCTGCTCCGCACCACCCAGGGCCAGGACGGCGCGGTCCACCAGGGCCAGGGAGAGTTCCGCCCGCACCGGGTTGCCCTGGGCATCCGTCACACGGAGGCGGAAGGTCACCTCCTCCCTGGGCCGCGCCTCGGGCTTATCGGGCGTGATCTCCACCCGCAGGCGCTTGTGCTCCGCCGGGACGTGCAGTTGGACGTACCCCACCCGGAAGGAGGGCATGGGCTCTTCCTCGTCCATCCCCTTGACCAGGACCAGGCTCACGAAGGCGTTGGGCGTGAAGGCGTCCTGGATGGGGATGGAGAGGGTCTCGCTGTTGCTCTGGAGGGTGATGACCTCCGACCGGAGGATGCGGCCTCGCTCCACCGTGAGGAGGGCCTTCACCGGGCCGGCGTAGGGCGAGGTGACCAGGACTTTGGCCGTCTCGCCCGGCGCGTAGCGGTCCTTGTCGGCCACCAGGTCTATGCGGTGGTGGGCCTCCATCCGCCAGGGGACGTACTCCCCCTTGCGGCCGGCCACCCACAGGTAGGTGGCAGAGCGGACCTCGTTCCCGCGCTCGTCCTTGGCCCGGGCTGCGATCTTGTAGGTACCGCCTTTCTCCGGTGTGAAGGAGACCACGGCGTGGCCGTTCACGTCCGTGGTGACGGTGGTGGTGTAGACCGGGATGTCCTCCACGCCGAAGTCCCAGTAGATGCTGCCATCTTCCGCCTTCTTCTGGACGCTGTACCAGCGGTGCTCGTTGACGACCACGGTGACCGGCACGTTGGTGACGGTGATGGCCTGCGTGCTGAGGGTGATGAGGTGGACCGCTTCCTCCTCCCCGGCCAGGCCCACGTAGTGTTCGGGCTTGAGGCCGATGTAGAAGGTTCCCTTGTGGACCACCAGGTCGGTGCGGGCGGCCACTTCCTGGCCGTTCACGTCGGTGACGGCCACGTCCAGGACGAAGCGCTGGCTGAGGGTGCGGCCGGCAATGTCGGCCGGGACCTGGAAGACGTAGCGGCCCTCGGCGTCCGTGGTGCCCTGCCCCTGGGCGATGACCTCACCGAAGCGGCCCATCTCCTCCGCGGGCCGCCGACCCGTCCACTCGTAGTCCACGAAGTCCCACCCCGAGTACCCCTCCGGCTGGAAGAGGTAGTCGTTGGTCATAAGGGTCCAGCGGACCTGGGCCTCCTTGACCGGCCCGCCGAAGTAGTAGGTGGCCTGAGCAGTCGCCTCAACCATATCCCCCTGGATGTAGGCATCCCGGTCCACCGTCACCTGGACCTCAAACTCCGGCTTGCGGTACTCGGCCACCTGGAAGGAGCCGCTGAACTCGTAGTCCGCAGGCCCCTTGCAGTTGATGGTGTAGTAATCGAGGGCCGCCTTCTCGTCCAGGGCGAGTTCGCCGTCCAGGGTGCCCATGCTGCTCAGGATGTGTTCCCCCTGGTAGACCCGCTTCCCCTCCCCGTCGTAGATGGTCACCTGCACCTTCTCGCCCGTGCCCGGGAGGGTGTAGCGGGCGTCGTCGTCCGCCCGCAGGAAGGCCTTCCAGCGCACCGTCTGGCCTGGCCGGTAGATGGGGCGGTCGGTGTAGACGTAGCCCAGGTACTTGCCGCGCCCGAACTCCACCGGCAGGTTGAAGGCCCAGGGGGAGACATCGCCCTCCCAGTTGCTGCTCGCGGCCACCCACCCATCGCCATCCTGGGCCAGGACCAGGAGGGCCTCCCAGAACTGGGTCCGCGCCGGGAAGGTGGCGTGGAAGAGGCCCTGCGCGTCGGTGCGGCCGCTTGTGTCCACCTGGGCGCCGTCCGTGATGCGGACGGGCACGTTGGGCACGGGCTCTCCCGTGGCCAGGTCCGTGGCCCAGACCAGGGCCTCATCCGCCGTGTGCTTGAGGACGAGGTTCCAGCGGGTGACCACCAGGAGGTAGCCCCTCTGTTCCTCGTCCGTGCGTTTCAACTCCGGCGACCGCGCCCGGAGGTAGTAGGTGCCCGGGGGCAGCGCGCCGCCGTCCTCGGCCAGGGGCACGGCGATGACGCGCTGCTCGTTGGCTGGGACCTCCAGCGGGAGCGTCCAGGCGCGCACCAGGTTCTCCCGTTTGGGCTGGAACTTCTGCCACCGGGACCAGGTATCGCCCGTGTTCAGGTAGACGAACTCCTCGTCCAACACGCGGTACAGTTCAAACTCCAGGGTGGAGAGGTTCAGGACGCTGAGGTGGACCACCGTGGACGTGTAGGCATTGTAGACGCCGATCTGGTAGCCCGGGCTGACCCAGAACAGGGCGGGGTCCAGGTTCCGGGTGCGGAAGCGGACCACGTGGTCCTTCCCCAAGGTGTTGCCGTACACGTCGGCGATCTCCGCGCCCAGGGTGACGGTGTAGGCCGTGGCCGGCTTCTTATCCCAGGAGATCCAGAAGCGGTTCTCGTACTCGTCCCAGTAGGTGTAGACCTGGGTTGGCTCTGGCAAGATGGTCGTGTGGGGCATGATGGTGGTGAAGTCCATGGGGCTGGCAAAGTGGATGGAAATGCCACCCCACGGGTCGGCCTGCTGGTCGCCGTCGGCCGGGTCGGTGCGCACGATGGACGGCAGGGGCACCACCCGGAAGGTCCAGATCTCGTCCTTCTGGACCGTGCCCTCCCCCTCCCGCGCCTGGGCGCCAGCGCGCAGGCGCGCCACGTAGGTCACGCCCCAGTCCAGGGGCGCGGCCGGGTGGAACTCCAGGATGCGGTCCTCGTCCTTCCAGACGAAGGACCCTGGCACCTGCACGTCGCTCCCCTTGGGCTGCAGGGTGAAGCGGGCCTCCGTGGAGGCCCGGTCCATGGCGTAACTGAAGGTGAGGTTGACGGCTGCCGTGGGCTCCACCAGGTCCCCTGTGGGGGAGTGGCTGAGGACCTGGGGCGCGCTGGTGGTGAAGCGCCAGGAGAACTCCTTCTCCAGGGGCAGGCCGTCCACCGAGGTGATGCCAGCGGAGACCGTCGCCACGTAGGTGGTGCCCGGCAGGAGGTCCTCCGTCGGCTCAAAGGTGTAGATGGAGGTGTTCAGCCACTGCCCCTTGCCCTGGACCGCGGGCGAGAGGCTCAGGGGCTGGGGGAGGGTTTGCTGTTCGTCCAGGGCCGTCAGGGGGACGACCGGCCGGTTGAAGACCACCGCCAGGCGGGGCCGCGGCGCGATGTCCACCGCGCCGTCGGCCGGCTGCACTTCCACCACCTCCAGGTAGCCTGCAGCGCGGAAGGCCAAGGTGAAGGGGTGGCCCAGGGGCAGGCCGGCAAGGCTCCGGGCGTCCCCTTCCACAGTGACCTGGTAGCGGGCCCCCCGCTCGTAGGGGGCCGAGGGGGTGAACCGCACCACCTCCCCCTCCACTTTCAGGTCGCCAGGGACGGCCGGGGCGATGCGGAAGGCCGCCTGCACCGAGGCCGGGTCCATCGGCTGGTCAAAGCGGATGACGACCGGCGCGTTGGGAGGAACCTCCTCGCCACGGGCTGGCTGGGTTTCCAGCACCACGGGAGGGGCGGGTGCGGCCAATTTTGCCCCGCCCTGCGTCTTGCTGGAAGGGGGCGGGGGCGTGGCTTCCTCTTTGGGGG
>JBMFPD010000099.1:0-10398 GCA_049969295.1 Anaerolineae bacterium
CCGGCTCAGGCCCTCTCCGCAGTAGGGCACGCTTCCTGGCGTGCCAAAGAGGTCACGCTGCAAGCGTGACCTACGCTGCTCCCCCTGCAAGCGTGACCTACGCTGCTTGGGTCGGGGCTTTGGGCCTTTGACTTCCGGCCAAAACCGTAGTACAATGAGGGTGGCCGAGGGGTGGTGCGCGGAAGCGCTTTTTCAGAGCGTTCCGTGCGTGGCGGCAGCTAAGCGCGGCGACATGGCCCTCTCACAACGTCCCCCCACGCAACCTCACACGGCATGCGCTTCACCTGGCTTGCCCACGCTCGCTGGAGAGAGGAGGTGGTGCCTAGCGCAGAAGCAAGGGCCCCGTTTCACACGGACGGTTCGGGCGGCAAGTTCTCCAGCATGCCTCAAGCGTGGAAAGGAGTGAGGACATGAACAGCCTGATCGTCTTCCTCTTGGCCATTGTCGCCCTCGCCATCGGCTACGGGTGGTACGCCCGGGGCATTGACCGGAATGTGATCCAGCCCGACAACAAGCGGGCCACCCCGGCCAAGATGTACATGGACGGCGTGGACTTCATCCCCGCCAACCGCAACGTCCTCTTCGGCTACCAGTTCAAATCGGTTGCGGCCCTGGGGCCCATCGTGGGGCCCATCACCGCCGTCCGCTGGGGGTGGCTCCCCGCCCTCCTGTGGATCCTCCTGGGCACCTTCTTCATCGGCTGGGTGCAGGACTACAGCAGCATCATGATCTCCGTCCGGGAGGAAGGTCAGACCTTCGGCGCCCTCTCCTACCGCCTCATCTCGCCGCGCGCCCGGGGGATCCTCCTGGTCTTCCTGTACTGCTACCTGCTCCTCATCATGGGGGCCTTTGGGAAGATCGTGGGCTACGACCTGATGACCACGCCCTCCGTGCCCCTGGGAGTGCTTCTGGCCACAGGGTTCGGCCTCCTCGCCGGCCAGATGAGTTACAGATGGAAGGTGGATATTATCATCACCACGGTGGTGACGGTGGTGGGAGCCTTCTTCGGCATCTGGCTGGGCACCGTGCCGGCGGTGAGCAACGCCTTCGCCGCCCTCAACACGGCGCTGGGGGCCGATGGCTCCAAGATCTTCTGGAGCGTCGTGGTCCTGATCCTGTGCTACTTCGGCGCAGTGCTGCCCATCTGGCGCTGGGCCCAGCCCACCACCTACGTGGCCTTCTGGATTGTCTTCCTGGGCATCCTGGGAGGGTTCATCGGCCTCCTGGTGTGGCACCCCAGCATCCCGACCGACTTCCCCGCCTTCACCAACTGGAACGGCCAGGTGGGGACCCTGCCGGGCCTGGGGTGGCTGTGGCCAGTTCTCTTCGTGACCATCGCCTGCGGGGCCATCTCCGGCTGGCATAGCCTTGTTTCCTCCTCCGGGACAGCGCGCCAGTTGGAGCGGGAGGGCGATGCCCTCTTCGTGGGCGGCGGGGCCATGTTCCTGGAGATGTTCCTGGCCACCCTGTCCCTCCTGACGGCCGTCGTGGGCATCGGGGCTGCTCCCAACATGGGCTGGGCCAAGTACGTGGAACTGGTCTCCGCGGGCAAGAACGCGGGCGTCTTCGCCGTGGGCCTGAGCCAGTTCCTGAGCCGCATCGGCATCCCCACCTCCTTTGGCCTGCCCTATGGCTCCGTCTTCCTCACCCTGCAGGCCCTCACCATCATGTACCTGGTGGTGCGGTTCATGCGCATCGCCTCGGCGGAGTTCCTGGGGGATGCCGTGCCCGTGATGAACAACGTCCACATCGGCTCTGTCATCGCCCTCATCCTCTCCGGCATCCTCATCTGGACTGGCTTCTGGCAGAGGGTCTGGGTCCTCTTCGGCGGGGCGAACCAGTTGATGGCCGCCTTGGCCCTCCTCCTGGTCAGCCTGTGGCTCCTCTCCAAGGGGAAGTCCTACAACTGGACCTTCATCCCCTTCATCTTCATGTTCGTCACCACCATCGCCGCGCTGATCCTCACCTCCTACAATTCCTTCAGGGCTGTGGACTTCGCCAAAGGCGCGGCTGCGGCCATCGGCAACATCATCGCTGGTGGTCTGGGGGTGATCCTGGTCGTTGCCGCCCTCATCCTGGCCTGGGATGCCATCCAGGCGTTCCAGCGCTACGCGGCCGAGGCGAAGAGCAAGGCCTAGAAGGCCCCGGAGCACGCTTCCGCGCACCTGGACCCATCGCCTGGGCGGGGGAGGGAGTGTCCTCCCCCGCCGCGCGTCCCGGCTGGGTCCATCCGCCAGCCGGTTTGACCAGGGCGACAAGTTGTATTATCATACCCCTGCAGTTCCCGGCCCCCCTCAAAGCGGCGCGCGATCTTGGCCCGGGCAGGAGGACAAGGACGTATGTCCGGCCGCTCATGGCGAGGGAAAGCGGAGAGTGCGTGGCGAGCCTTCCTGGACATCCTCTACGGCGCGACCATCTACGACTTCGTCCAGGAACTGCAGCAGGAGAAGGCCTCGCGCGAGCGGCTCTTCGTCCTTGCCGTGCTGGGGGACCTGTTGGGCGTGCCCATCCTCCCTCCCTACTACGCGCTGCGCCTGTTGCCCTACATGGTTCCTCACCTTCCCGTTTGGAAACAGAGCATGCTGCGGGAGCGGGACCTCACGGAACTCCTGCGGCACGAGATCGGTTGACCTTCCTGTGCAGTGCTGGTTGCAGCGCTGGCAGGTGGCGAAAGCCCAGGTTCTGATGCATAAGGAGAGAGACAATGACGGAAGAGGAAGAGAAACTGAGCCTGCTGGACAAGTTCAAGGGCATCCTCTACGGCATGGCTGGCCACGACATGGCCCGCTTTGCCCTCAAGACCCGGGGCAGCATGGAGCACCTGTTCATCCTCATCACCATGGGCGACCTCCTCGGCATCCCCATCCTGCCGCCCTACTATTCGCTCCGCCTGCTGCCCTACGTGGTCCCGCAGATCTCCACCTGGAAGCGGCGGATGCTGCGGGAACGGGACCTGACCGACGCGCTGGCCTGACCTGCCCATGCTGACCGCCCGTGCTCAGGGCGCGCGGCGGCACACCAGAGAGGGGGTGATCGCCATTTCTCTCGCCAGGGTTTTCGCAGAACATCCGGAACGGCGTTACATCATGTACGGCGGCAAAGGAGGCCTCGGCAAGACGACCTTCTCCGCCGCCACAGCCTATTACCTGGCCAAGAAGGGGTACAAGGTTCTGGTCTTCTCGGTGGACCCCCAGGCCTCCCTGACCGACATCTTCCAGCGCGATATCTACGGCAAGGGCCCGGTGGAGATCGTCAAGGGGCTGTTCGCGCAGGAGATCGATGCGGACCAGCGCATCGCGGCCTACCAGGAGGAGATCCGCCAGAAGATCCTGGACATGTACGGCCTGCCAGAGGTGCCGGAGGAGATTGACAACTATATCCGGGCCGCGGCGGCCGAGCCGGCGATGGAGGAAAGCGCCATCTTTGACCAGGTAGTGGACATCGTCGTCACCGGGGGCTACGACTACTACATCTACGACATGGTGCCCCTGGGCCATGCCCTCTACTACCTGAGCATGGCCAAGGTCTACGACGAATGGATTGACAAGATCACCGCCCTGCGCCAGGAGATGGCCGAGTACGAGAAGGTGGCCAAGGTGTTGCAGCGCCGCAAGGAGACCGAGGAGGACATGATCCTCAAGGAACTCCAGTACATCAAACAGCGCATCAACACCTCGTCCAGCATCCTCACTGACAAGGTGAAGACGGCCTTCTTCTTCGTGCTCATCCCGGAGGCCATGGCCATCCTGGACACCCAGAGGGCGGCCACCCTCTTCCGGAAGTACGATGTGCCCCTCTCCGGGTACATTGTCAACCGCGTCCTGCCGCCGGAACTGGAGAGCCAGGACATCCCCGAGTACCTCCGCCACCGGCTCCAGATGCAGAAGAAGTACCTCCAGGAGATTGAGGCGACCTTTGGCCGGGAGGTGCTGGCCTACGTGCCGGAGTTTGAGCGGGACATCACTGGCCTGCCCATGATTGAGAGGATGGCCGAAGTCCTCTTCGGGTCCGACGGGGCCGAAGGGAGGGAGTGAGATGGAAGGGAAGGTCGCGCTCTCAACCCAGCAGTTCCTCCGGGCCCACCCCACTCTGAAGTACCTCTTCTTCGGCGGGAAAGGGGGTGTGGGCAAGACGGTCATGGCCGGCACGGCCGCGCTGTGGCTCGCCCAGCAGGGCCGGCGGACGCTCCTGGCCTCCACCAACCCGGTGCACAGCCTCACCAGCCTCCTGGACCAGGACGTTTTCGGCCGCCACACGCCGGTGAAGGGGGTCCCCAACCTCTGGGCCTACGAGATTGACACCCGGGAGACCATTGAGAAGTCCAAGCGGGAGATCCGGGAGAAGATTGAGTGGTTCCTCAAGTTCGCCGACATCAAGACCCGGGCCGATGAGTTTGTGGAATCGGCCACCATGAACCCGGCCTTTGAAGAATCGGCCATGTTTGAGAACATGATTGACCTCATGTTCCGGGATGAGTACGAGGCCTACGTCTTTGACACCGCCCCCACGGCGAACGCCCGGCGCCTCCTGGGCATGTCCAGTGTCTACTCCCTCTGGGTCAACAAGATGCTGAAGAGCCGAGAGGAGGCCAGGAGCCTGAGGCAACTCCTCTCCTACAGCAGGAGGAAAGAGGAGAAGGACCCCCTCATGGAGTACCTGGTCAACTTCCGGGAGCGGATGCAGCATGCGAAGGCCCTGCTCACCGACGCGGAGAAGACGGCTTTCTTCTTCGTGACCCTGCCCGAGGCCCTGCCCATCGCCGTGATCAACCGGTTCATCCAGTGGTTCAACGAGTTCGGCATCCCGGTAGGTGGGGTGGTGGTGAACATGGTGATTGACGAGGCGACCCTGGGTCCTGAGGCGCCGGAGTTCGTGCGCAACCGCGTGGCCATGCAGAAGGAGTACCTGGACCAGATCTGGCGGCAGTTTGATGGCAACGTGCGGGCCATCGTCCCGCTGTTTGAGCGAGAAGTGCGCGGCGTGGAGATGCTCAGGCGGGTGGCGGAGCACCTGTTCGCCTGAGAGGAAGCAAGGTGCAGTCCATCAATCCCCATCTGCTCAATGTGCTGGTGGTTCTCCTGTACATCCTCCTGTTCGGCGGCCTGAGCCTGGTGCGGCAGGAGGGCCTTTCCACGCGCTTCGCCCTGGAATCGCTGGCCCTGGGGGGTCTCGTCGTGGGAGCGTCCCTTGCCGCGGGTACCCCGGCGAGCCCCGTGCTGGTGTTGGTGGCCCTCTACCTGGTGACCATGCGCTGTCGGTGGCTTGCGGAACTGGGGACCCTTCTCGGGAGGCGGGGGCAGTTCGGCGTGGCCCAGTCCCTGTACGGGCTGGCCCTGCGCCTCTGGCCCGACACTGTAGGGCGTCGGATCGCGCTCCTGAACCGGGGGGCTATGTGGCTCAAGGCTGGGAACCCGCAAGCGGCGCGCGAGGTTTTGGAACCCCTCCTCCGGGAGGAGGGCCTCTCGCCCAAGCACGCCGCGGCCGCGCACTACAACCTGGGCATCGCCTACGAGCGCTTAGGCCAGGGCGAACGAGCGGTGGGGCATTTCAATGCTGCTATGGAAGCCCTACCTGGTTCCCTTTACGCCCTGGGGGCCGAGGCGGCGCTGCGCCGGCGGCGCAAGGCCGCTGCCGCACCGCCGGAGGGACCGGAGGGCGAGGGGGAAGAGGGAGGTGAAGGATGAGCCCGGAGCGGGAGGAGGCGGCCCTGGAAACAGCCCAGATGACGGAGGTGAGGCGGGATCGGCGCGCCCAGGTAGAGGCCTTTGAGAACTCGCAGATGCGCCAGGACATTAGGACGCGACAACTAGTGAGGTAGGCTAAGATGGGCAGGAAGTATAAGGATCCACCGCTCATGGAAGCTGTCTGCGAGTTTAGATTGGCCGCTGATTCACCATGGGATCTCACAATTCCAGGGCTAATCTATGAGAAACTCTATGCTGCGTTCTGTTCTGCCCGGAACCATGCTGCGAGGTATATGGGCTTCTCTCCGTCAGGAAAAGCCGAAGACCACAGGTATCTCATAGAACACTTGCAGAAGCGCGGCTTGGTTGGACTCGCGAGTTCTCTTAGAGAACTGCGGATATGGCGGAACCAATGCGACTACGACGACTTGGTCCAGGGACTCGAACATATGGTCCGCGATGCTCTGGAAAGCGCACAGGAAATCCTGAAGGACCTAGTCAGTTCAGGTAGAGTGGTATAACCGATCTCAAGCCTCATTGGAGGAGGCACCACACCATGAGCCAACTGCGCATCGTCGCCGAACTGATGGCCGTCGCTGCCACCACCGCCCCCAAGGCCAAGGGGGAGAACTTCGTCACCGTCCGCATCGTGGAGGGGGAGGACCTGAAACGCCTGGCAGAGGCCATGCAGGAGCACGGCCGTGCCCTGGGCAAGCCCCAGGGTTGGGACCGGGATGCCAGGAACGTCCTGCAGTCCGATTGCGTGGTCCTCATCGGCCTCAAAGAGGCCAAGGTCGCCGCGCTCAACTGCTCGGCCTGCGGCGCGGAGAAGTGCATCCGCCCCAACACCTTTGCAGGCGAGTTCCAGGGGCCCCAGTGCGCCTGGCGCCTGGTGGACCTGGGCATCGCCGTCGGCTCGGCCGTCAAACTGGCCAGCCTCCTGAACGTGGACAACCGGGTCATGTACCGCATCGGCGTGGGGGCCCGCCGCTGCGGCCTGAGCGATGCCGACGTCGTCCTGGGCATCCCCCTCTCGGCGACGGGCAAGAGCCCGTACTTTGACCGGCCCCCCATCACCTGACGAGGCAGAACCCATGGCCCGCATCCTGACCATCAACCCCGGCTCCACCTCCACCAAGGTGGCCCTCTTTGAGGACGAGACGCTGGTGGCCCAGGAGGTCCTGTACCACCGCGCCGAGGACCTGGCGCGCTACCCCCGCATCGCCGACCAGTACGAGTTCCGGCGCGACGCTGTGCTCCAGTTCCTGGAGGAGCAGGGCATCCCCCTGGAGAGCCTGGACGCCGTGGTGGGGCGGGGCGGCATCCTGCGGCCCATCGAGAGCGGCACCTACCGGGTGAACGAACGGATGCTCGCCGATCTGCGCGCCCCCAAGGAGCGGGAGCACGCCAGCAACCTGGGGGCCATCATCGCCCACGAGGTCGCCCAGCGGGCCGGCTGCCCGGCCTTCATCGTGGACCCGGTCTGCGTGGACGAGTTTGAGCCGCTGGCCCGCGTGAGCGGCCTGCCGGAAATTGAACGGCGCAGCCTCTCCCACGCCCTGAACCTGAAGGCCGCCGCCCGCCGCGCCGCCCGGGACCTGGGAAAACCCTACACCGAGGTCAACCTGGTGGTGGTCCACATGGGCGGGGGCATCTCCGTGGCCCCACACCGCCGGGGCCGCCAGATAGACGTGAACCAGGCCCTGGACGGCACCGGCCCCTTCTCCCCGGAGCGGGCTGGGGGCCTGCCAGTGGGGGATGTGCTGCGCATGGCCTACTCCGTGCCACCCTACGAGCACGTCCGCCTGACCTACGAGCAGTTCTTCCGCAAGATCGCCGGCCAGGGAGGGCTTGTGGCCCACCTGGGGACCAACGACGCCCGCGAGGTGGAGCGGCGCATCGCCGCTGGCGACGAGCACGCCCGCCTCATCTACGAGGCCATGGCCTACCAGATCGCCAAGGAGATCGGGGCCATGGCCACCGTCCTCAAGGGGGAGGTGGACGCCATCGTCCTCACGGGAGGCCTGGCCCACTCCGACATGCTGGTGGGCTGGATCAAGGAGCGGGTGAGCTGGATCGCGCCCGTCCTCGTCTACCCGGGGGAGGACGAGATGCTGGCCATGGCCCAAGGGGCCCTGCGGGTGCTGCGGGGAGAGGAAGAGGCCCGCGAGTACTGAACAGCCTCGCACCGCTGGACCTGGTGGAGTTTAGAAGGAGGAAGGGCATGGTTGCGGAACAGGCGAAGGCCGACATCCTCTGCATTGAGGATGAGGCCG
This sequence comes from Anaerolineae bacterium, assembly GCA_049969295.1. Lineage (GTDB taxonomy): Bacteria > Chloroflexota > Anaerolineae > DTPP01 > DTPP01 > DAOTYM01. The sequence goes on from JBMFPD010000099.1 coordinate 7,961, forward strand.
ACATGATTGACCTCATCCGGTGGATTCTGGAGCGGCAGGGGTACACCGTCCGGGGGGCCCTGGGGGGCAAGGAGGGCCTGCGCCAGATGCGGGAGAAGCGGCCGGACCTGGTCCTTCTGGACATCATGATGCCGGAGATGGACGGCTGGGAGGTCTACCGCGAGATGAAGGCCTCGCCGGACCTGCAGGGCATCCCCGTCATTGTGGTCACGGCCAAGGCCCAGAGCATAGACAAGGTGCTGGGGCTGCACATCGCCAAGGTGGACGACTACATCACCAAGCCCTTCGGCCCCCACGAACTGGTGCAGGCCGTGGAGAAGGTGCTTGGTTCCGCCAGGGCCGCGTAGGGGCAGGCCCCTGTGCCTGCCCTGGATAGCGAATGCACGGGTGCGCCTGGCGGCCGATTCGCTGGTAAGGGCGCAGCGACGCTGCGTCCTTAAGTCAATAAAGGGCATGTTCGTCATGGCCCACGGGGTAGGGGCACAGCCGTCGCTGTGCCCCTACGCGTGTCAGCAGGGGGACCTCACATACCTAAGTGGAGGGCATCTGGATGAAACGAGAGTCTCTGCACCTCGGAATGGCAGCAGGCCTTCTCTTGCTGGTCCTGTTCGTCCTCTTTGTGGTCAACCAGACGGCCCAGGCGGTGCAACTGGCCAGCGCCGTGCACCCTGCACTGGGACGGGCCACCCTCTGGGGGCTCCTGGCCCTCTACGCCCTGGCCCTGGCGGGGTTGGTAGGGGGCCTGGTCCGCATGCCCTCGGCCCTCCGGCCGCCAGCCGATGAGGGATCGCCCGAATACGAGCAGTACCTTCGCCACCTGAAGGCGCGCCTTGAGCACAACCCCTCCCTGGCCGGCTTCCCCCTGGACCTGAGCACGCGCGAGGGCCTCGCTCAGGCCCTCCGCATCCTGGACGAAGAGGCGAAGCGCATCATCAAGGAGACCGCGACCACGGTCTTCGTCAGCACGGCCATCTCCCAGAGCGGCCGGCTGGATGGCCTGATGGTGCTCCTGGCCCAGGCGCGCATGGTGTGGCGGCTGGCCCACCTCTACCATCAGCGCCCTTCCCTGCGGGAGATCCTGGACCTCTACGCCAACGTGGCCCTCACCACCCTTCTGGTGACCGGGCTGGAGGACATGGACATCGCCGAGCAGGTGGAGCCGACCATCGCCGCCGCCCTGAGCGGGTCGCTGGCCAGCGTGGTCCCTGGGGTGAACGTGGTGGCGACGATGGTCACCAACTCCATCATTGAGGGGACGGCCAACGCCTTCCTCGTCCTGAGGGTGGGGGTGGTCACGCGACGGTACTGCGGCGCGCTGGAACGGCTGGATCGGAAGTCCCTCCGCCGCTTCGCCAGCGTGGAGGCAGGCTCCCTCCTGGGGGCCATCGTGCTGGAGTCGGCCGGCGCGGTCACCCGGGCCATCGCCAACGGGGCGCGCAAGGCGGGCCTGGGGACGTGGGAGGCCGTGGTGGGGAGCGTGGCCCAGGCTGGCCGGGTCGCGTCCGCCTTCGGGGGGCGGCGCGGTGCGGAGGGGGCCGGACCGGAGGCCGAAGGGTTCGCTGTGGAACTCTGAGGCTGCCCCACCTGCTGCCGCAGGGCTGCCTCGTTTTTACAAAAGGAAGGCTATACACCGCTCTTCCCGGCGCAGAGAGCACGCCAGGAGGCGTGCCCTACGGTCTGCCGCGTCAGAAGGCTGTCAGAAGGTAAGTCAGCCCTGCCTGCTGCCGTGACGCTTCTTGGTCGCCTTCCCCTCTTGGTGTATAATCTCCGGGGAGCCCTGTGCGAGGTGTGCGCGCCATGACCACACCCATGCGCCGGCAGTACCTGGAGATCAAACGCCAGTACCCGGACGCCATCGTCCTCTTCCGCCTGGGGGACTTCTACGAGACCTTTGACGAGGACGCCAGGATCGTCGCCCAGGTGTGCGACGTCGTCCTCACCTCGCGCCCGGTGGGGAAAGGCCACCGTGTGCCCCTGGCCGGCGTCCCCTACCATGCCCTGAACACCTACCTGGCCAAACTCATCGGCGCGGGCTACAAGGTGGCCATCGCCGAACAGGTGAGCGAGCAACCGGTCCGCGGGCTGGTGGAACGGGAGATCATCCGTGTCGTGACGCCGGGCACCGTCACGGAGCCGGCCCTCCTGGAGGAAAAGCGCAACAACTACCTGGCCGCGGTCGTCGTGGAGGGCTCCCGCGCCGGGCTGGCCTATGTGGACATCACCACTGGCGAGTTCGCCGCTACCCAGTTGGCGGGCCGGGACGTGGACACCCTCCTCGCCGAAGAACTGGGGAGGTTGGACCCGGCAGAGGTGCTTGTGGGAGCCTCCGCCAGCCGGGACCGGTGGGAGAGGCTCCGGGAAGGGCACCGAGCCGCCTGGACGGAGGTGCCAGCCTGGACCTTTGACCTGGACCAGGCGACGGAGGCCCTCAAGCGGCA
>JBMFPD010000100.1:0-10253 GCA_049969295.1 Anaerolineae bacterium
CTCCAGACCACGCCAGAGGGGGTCCGCGCCCTGGCCGAGGACCCCGCGGTGGAGCGCATCTGGCTGGACGAATGGGTCCACACCTGCCTGGATGTCTCCGTCCCCCTTATCCGCGCCCCTTACGTTTGGGAGGCCGGGTACCGGGGCCGCGGCATCCGCGTCGGCGTGGTGGATACGGGGATTGACCGGGAGCACCCGGACTTCGCGGGGCGCATCCTGGCGGGCAAGTCCTTCGTAGGCGGCGACTTCCAGGACGACAACGGGCACGGGACCCATGTGGCGGGCATCCTGGCGGGCAGCGGGGCTGCCAGCGGGGGTCGGTACGAGGGGGTTGCGCCAGAGGCCCTCCTCTACGTGGCCAAGGTGCTGCGGGCCGACGGCTCTGGCCTGATGAGCCACGTCATGGCCGGAGTGGAATGGGCTGTGGACCAGGGGGCACAGGTCATCAACCTGTCGCTGGGGGGCGTCGGCCCGTGCAACGGCACCGACGCGCTTTCCGAACTGTGCGATGCAGCGGTGGAGCAGGGGGTGGTGGTCTGCGTGGCCGCGGGGAACGCCGGCCCTGGCGCAGCCACGGTCGGCCCGCCGGGCTGTGCGCGCCAGGTCATCACCGTGGGGGCCAGCACTGACCACGACGAAGTGGCGAGTTTCTCCTCCCGCGGCCCCACCTTGGATGGGCGCGTGAAGCCGGACGTCGTGTTCCCGGGCGTGGGGATCGTCTCCTGCCGGGCGCGGAACACCTCTATGGGCACGCCCGTGGACGCGCTCTACACCAGTGCCTCCGGCACCAGCATGGCCACACCCCACGCCAGTGGCACGGCCGCGCTCCTCCTGGAGGCCGCGCCCTCCCTCACCCCGGCGCAGGTCAAGGCCCTCCTCCAGCAGACAGCCGTCAACCTGGGCCTGGACCCCAACACCCAGGGCAGCGGACGGGCGGACGCGTTCGCCGCCTACCGGGCCATCTCACCGCAGCCGCCCACTCCGCCCCCGCCTCCTCCCGGGGAACCCCAGGGGTGTCTCACCGCGCTCCTGCGCCTCCTGGGCGGGTGACGGGCCAGACCTGCCCCACCCCTCTCTTTTCCCGCAGGCGATGGGGCGGTGTCCGCACACCGCCTCTACTCCCCTGCGCCAGGCCCGACCAGGCTGATCCTTTCCAGGGCCAGACCGGCCCATTCGGCGACGGGGCTCTCCACCTGGGCCAGGGCCACGAAGAGGGTCACAAGGGGCTCCCGGGGGATGAGGGTCTGGGCGTGCTCCACGCGCCAGGTCCCAGGACCTGTGGGGATGAGGGGGACCGTGTGCCATGCCTCTTCCCGGGGCGGACGGCTCTCTCCCCCGGCCACGAGGGCCCATTGGGGAAAGTAGCCGCAGCCCGAGGGGAGCGGACCGTCAGCGGCGCACCGCAGGGTGCCCTGGAGGGAGAGGCGGTAGGCCTGCCCTGGCACGACCTGCACCGTCTGGCGCAGCCCCAGACGCGGAGGCTCCATGCCCCCCTGCCGTCCCAGGAGGCTGAGGATGAGGAGGGGGCGGCCTGGCGTCTGCCCTGGGTCCAGGGGGAAGAAGTCCGCTGTCCAGCGCGCGCTGGCTCCCTTGCCCTGGTGGAAGCGCCCCCACCCCACGGGGAGGCCATCGGGGCCGTACCCGGCTGCAAAGTCTCCGTTGGAGAGGCACTCCACGGGGACCGCAGCCGCGGGCATGATGGGGAGCAGGAACGAGAGGAAAGCCATCAAGAGAGCCAGGGGGACCGCTGCCACTATGGCCCGGAAGTGCATGGTCTGGCTCCTCCCGCTGGGGCTCTGGGGCCATGCGGCCAGGGAGAAACGCCGGACAAAAGGTAGGACGTCCCTCCGCCCGTGCCACGGGTTCGGTGACCCACAACGGGCAGAGGGACGCCAGGGCGCCCATGGCGGAGAGGGTGGGATTCGAACCCACGGTGCATTGCTGCACACACGATTTCCAATCGTGCCGATTCGGCCGCTCTCGCACCTCTCCGCAGGCGGGAAGGGTGGGATTCGAACCCACGGTGGAGTGAGAACCCCACAACGGTTTTCGAGACCGTCCCGTTCAGCCGCTCCGGCACCTTCCCGCACGGCCGACAAATTATAGCATCTCCATCCCCACAGCGCAAAACGCGCCCCGCAGCCGTTACATTGCCCCCGGGTCTCTTCCTCCAGAGGGACGGCCTGGCCGCTGGACCCAGCGTCTCCAGGACCACCCTACAGGGATGGAGCCAAGCCATAAAAACATCCTTTGACTTATCTCTGGCCCCTGGTTATAATAAGGTGTGTCCAGGCGGTTTGGAGGGGCTGGCATGGGTGTTGGGGCTCGCCTGAAAATCTACGCTGCCCTGGGGGAGGCCGGGGGCAAGGTCTTTGACATCCCCCTCCCCCGTCCGGTGGAGGTCGGGGAGTTGCTGAAGACCTTCTCCCGGCAGGCCGGTTTCTACACCCAACTCTTTGAGCCCTCGGGGCAGATCAAACGCAGTTTCGTGGTCCTTGTCAACGGAACCAGCATCTACCACCAGCAGGGGTTGAAGACCCCTGTCCAAGATGGCGACGAGGTTGCTGTGCTCTCCTTTGTCACAGGCGGTTAGCGGAAAGGAGGCGGTCCCATGCGCATCGTCATCCTGGGCAACGGGTTTGCGGGGGTGAGCGCGCTGGAGACGATCCTGCAGCACAACACACCAGCCCAGGTCACCCTCATCTCCGGAGAGGACCACGGCTTCTACTCCCCTGCTTCCCTCTTCGCCTACTTGGAGGGCCGGGTCAGCCGGCCCAACCTGTTCCTTCGGGACAAGTGGACCTACGCCGAGGCCGGCATCCAGACCTTCTTCGGAAAGAGGGCCGTCCGGCTGGATGCCGTGCGGAAGGCAGTCCACCTGGAAGACGGGACCCTGGTGCCCTACGACCGCCTTCTGATCGCGACGGGGGCTGGGACCGCGTCCCTCGGGGTGCCTGGGGAGACCCACCGGGGCGTGTTCAAATTGGATACCCTGGCCGATGCCGAGGCCATCCTGGCCCACGGCGGCCGTCAGGTCGTCATCGCCGGGGCCGGCCGCATCGGGGTGGAACTGGCTGCAGTCCTGCGGGAGGGAGGTGCCCAGGTGACGCTGGTGGAGGTCGCTTCCACGATCTTGCCCGGGGTATTTGACCCGGAGATCACCGGCCTCATCTTGGACCGGCTCTGGAAGCACGGGGTGCAGGTCCATCTGGAAGAGCGGATCGTGGAGGTCCTGGGTAACCCGGTGGAGGGTGTCCGCACCAACCGCAGGACGATCCCTTGTGACACGGTGATCGTGGCCATCGGGCGGCGCCCCAACGTGGGCTTCGTGGATGGCCGTGAAATCCGTCTGGGGGAGACAGGGGGCATCTGGGTGGACCAGCACCTGCGGGCCAACGAGGATGTCTACGCCGCTGGCGACTGCGCGGAGACAGCGGATTTCCTGGGCCGGCGGGCCCTCCATGCCGTCATCCCCAAGGCGGTGGAGACAGGGCATCTGGCGGCGCTGAACATGCTGGGCCACCCCATGCCGTATCAGGGTTCCATCAATGCCAACGTCCTCATCGCCTTCGGGCGGGCTTTCTTCTCCATCGGTCTGATGGATGGGGAGAGGGTGCGCAGGGCGGTTGGGGACAAACTCCACCTCTTCTACGTGCTGCCAGAAGGGCGGCTTGTGGGAGCCCAGTTCGCGGGCGAAGTCCCGGAGGCTGCCCAGGCCTTCTCCGCCATCCGGCGGGGGATCCAGATGGCAGGGGAGTTCCGATTTGACGCTTTGCGGAGGCGTCTGTTCCTGCCAGCCGTGTACCCCTCGCCGCCCCGGTAAAAAAGACCCCTCCCATCCCCTCACCCCTTCCCTCCCCGTTGCGGGGAGGGAAGGGGCTCGCTGCAGGCAGCAGGGGTAGGGAGAGGTCTTCCTTCCCCGCGTGCGGGCAGCGAAAGAGGTGCCCGCCGCAGGTAGGCGGGGGCAGGATTACCGGGCTGCCGCTGCAGGGCCCTTGCTCTGCTCCCGAAGTTTGCTCGCCTCCATAGCCTTGAGGAACTCCCCAGCCTTTACGGGCTCGGCGTAGGTGATGGCCTTCACCGAGCAGTACTTCACGCACTCCGGGTCGCCCCCGCACAGGTCGCACTTGATGAGGCGTCCGCTCACGGGATCAAAGTCAATGGCCCCATAGGGGCAGTTGAACATGCACAGGCGGCAGCCGATGCACAGGTCGGGGTTGATCACCACCGCCCCGGTCTCTTTGTGCCGACCGATGGCCCCTGCCACGCCGCACACTTTGATGCACGGCGCATCCTCGCACTGGTAGCAGACCAGGGGGACGGCGTCGCAGGTCTTCTCCCAGCGGAAGGCTTTGATCCGCGATCGGGTGCGGCTGAACTCCCCTGTATGGTGGAAGGAGCAGGCCATCTCGCACAGGCCGCAGCCGATGCAGCGATCGGGGTCCACCACCAGCATCTTCGCAGTCATCTCAGGCCTCCTTCCGCTCCAGACTGAGATCGGCCAGCCCCAATTCCTCCAGTTTCTCCCTGGTAGGAACGCCTTTCTCATCCCACCCGCGGATGCGGCAGTAGTCGGCCAGCATCCGGGCGAAGTGTTCCGGAGGCACCACGTGGCCAGCCGTGGGGCCGGACTTCAGGGGATCTTCGGTCATGCGGGGCGGCAGGGTGGCCACATCTTCCCACCGCATCCCTTCCCGCAGGTTGAAGAGCCAGGTGAGGTTGGTGATCCGCTCCCCAGCCTTCTCAAATTCCTTGACGTCCTTGTACTCCTCAAAGCCGGTGGCGGGCCAGAGCATGGCGGTCAAACGCTCGTTGTTCCAGCAGTCAAAGTCGCAGATCTCCATGGAGAACTTGGCCGCGTACTGGTGCTGCTGCTCCACCACAACCTTGGCCTTGTTCTCCGGGCTCCAGCGCTCCAATGGGACCGGCTCCGCGCCCAGCCAGAAGGCCCCCAGCACCTCTGGCCCGATGGGCCAGGAACGCAGGTGGCACCCGCCGCGGTCGGAAGTGGCGTAAGAGAGGGCCATGGAGATGGACCCCTTGGGCTCGTAAGCCGGGAGTTCCATCCCCTTGATGGTCACGGCGTACCGCTCGGAGCCCCTGCCGATCTGGGCCGCGGCCCGCTTGAGGCCCTCCGCCAGGATATCCCCCAGGCCCTCCCGTTTGGCGATCTTGTGCACCATCTGGACCATGGCCTCGCCGTTGCCGAAGACCAGGTGAACGCCGTCGGTGTCCTTCTCGGTAAGGATGCCCCGCTCAAACAGTTCCATGGCCCAGGCGATGCAGTCGCCGGTGGAGATGGTGTCCAGGCCGTAGAAGTCGCAGAGGTAGTTGGCATGGACAATGGCGTTGATGTCATCCACCCCGCAGTTGGAGCCAAGGGCGAAGAGGGTCTCGTACTCCGGGCCTTCCACCTTGGTATCGGCGTAGGGCCCTGTCTGCACTTCCACGTAGTTGCCACAGCCCACGGGGCAGGCATAGCAGGCATGCCGTTTGGTCGTCATCTTGAGGATGACGTTGGCGTCAATCTTCGGCACGCCGGCGAACACCCCGTCGGAGAAGTTGTAGGCGGGGAAGGTGCCGGTCTCGTTGGTGTACCACATGAGGGAGGGCGAGCCCCACTTGATGCCGAACTGGGCCTCAGGGTTCTCCAGGGTGTCCTTGATCATGGCCTCCCAGCAGGCTTTCTTGAACTCTTCAGGGTAGGCCACCCGCACCGAGCCAGTGCCCCGCACGGCGATGGCTTTGAGGTTCTTGGAGCCCATGACGGCCCCCGCGCCTCCCCGGCCGTGCTGGCGGTAATAACTGGCCGAGATGCAGGCATATTTCACCAATTTCTCCCCAGCCTGACCGATGGCCATCACGGCCACCGACTCGCCCAGGTCGGCGTGGAGGGCATCTTCGGCCTCGTGGGCGCTCTTGCCCCAGAGGGCCTTGGCATCGCGGATCTCGGCGTGCCCGTCCTCAATGAAAAGGTAGACGGGGTTCTCGGCCTTGCCGGTGACAATGAGGCCGTCGTAGCCGGCGAACTTGAGTTCCACCCCGAAGATGCCACCAGCATGGCTATCTAGGTACAGGCCAGTCTCGGGCCCTTTGGTGACCACACAGTACTTGCTGGAAGAAGGGGCAAAGGTGCCAGTCACCGGCCCGGTCCAGACCATGAACACGTTGTCTGGGCTCAGGGGGTCCGTGCCTGGTTTGACAAGGTCCCACAGGTACCGGGCCCCGAGGCCCTTGCCACCGATGAACTTGCGGGCCCACTCAAAGTTGAGGGCTTCCTCTGCAATCTTCCCCGTAGTCAGGTCTACCTTCAGGACCTTCCCTGTGTATCCGTACGGCATCGGGTCACCCTCCTCTACGGTCTGCGCGCTCGGCATCCATGCCCTAGAGAAGCCCGACAAAAACGCGTGCCAGCCTCCCCCGGGCCCTATCCACCAGGGTTGGCTGGCTTCACCGTACGCTTTTCATGGCCTCACCCCCTTTCCCTTGCGCGACCAACTGGATCCTCAAGAGAACCGCCGAACCTCTTGCGGAAGCAAGGCACAGGATCTTTACGAGGGATGGTGGCCTATGACATTTTCATTATAACCATTGGAAGGGAGTTTGTCAAATCGGGTTTTCTCGCCCCCAGGGCTGTTTCTTTTTTTACAAAGGGAAGGCTATAACCGCTCTTCCCGGCGCAGAGGGCACGCCAGGAGGCGTGCCCTACGGTCCGCCGCGCCAGAAGGCTGTCAGAGTTCTAGTTCTATAGAGTCAGCCCTGTTCTCGCCCCGGGCCCGTGCCCCCTCCCCCCCGCAGTCCCTCTTGCCCTTTCCTCACCTTTCGGCTACAATCCCCCCAGGCCTTCGGGCGCGCCGTCCGGAGGGGAAGCGCGCTTCCAGAAGGCCGGGTCCAGGAGGGTGGTGCGCAGGAGGCGGGTGAGCAGGGGGTCGGCAACCTCCAGGCGCTGGCGGTCCAGGAGGTACCACCCGAGGGACTGGGCCAGGTAGAAATGGGGATGGGAGCGGGCCAGTTCGTCCACGCCGTAGCCCAGGGGGAAAAGGGCCTGGAGGCGGCGGCCCACATCCTCCCACAGGGGGCTGATGCCGCCCCCGTCGGTGAGCCAGGGCCCTCCGGGCTCGCCGTGGCATCCCAGGAGGTGGTCCAGCAGTTGCCCTACAGGGCGCCAGAGGCCATGCCTGGCTTCGGCCAGTTCCCGCACCCCGATGAAGGCCACGTCGCACAGGGTTCTCCGGCCCACAGGGTGAACGCCTTCGGCGTAGCGGCTGCTTTCGGGAGAGATGACCAGATGGCCCCGGGGGTGCCCGGCGAGGAACTCCAGGCAGGGTGCTGGGAGCCGGGTCAGGTGGCGGCCCAGGAAAGTGGCCACCGCCCAGGGGTTGTCAAACCGGGCCCGGTCGCCCGAAGCCATCTCGTTCCAGGCTCCGGGCCCCAGATGGACCTTGGCCACGAGCAGGCGCTTGATCGGTTCGTCCTTGCGTGGGGTGGCGTTCCTGGCCATCTCCACCTCAGGGGGTGCGGAGGAGGCCTTCCCCTCCGCACCGACATCCACAACGGACCTACAGGGTAAGGAACATGGGCAAGATGTTCAGGTTCGTGACCGGGTTTCTGGCAGGCATGGCATTCGGCGCGTTGCTCGCCCTGATGTGGGCCCCCACCACGGGACCGGACCTGCGGGCCCGGGTGCAGGAGCGGGTCCTCCTGGCCCTGGAGGAGGGCCGGCGGGCTGCCCAGGCCCGTCGGCAGGAACTCCTGGACCGCCTGGAGCAGGCCCGGCGCGGCGGGTGACCCTTCCGCCGCAGGCTAACCCTCCGCCAGGAGCCGCTCCAGGAGCGGGGGCAACTCTGGGACCACCTCCAGGTCCCTGCCCCGGGACACGACGGCTTTGCGCGCCAGGGCCAGGGTCTGCAGGGGGTTCTCCCCAGGCATGACCACCATGCGGTTGACGAGCACGCCCCCGAGGACCAGGGGGATGTAGGCGAACTCCACCCCCAGGGGGCCAGGCTCGGCCATGCGCTTCCCCAGGAGTTCCACCACGGCCTGCTGCTCTTCCAGGGTCCAGGGGTCCTCACCCAGAGCGCTGCGCAGCAGGCCGAAGGCCAGCGCCGCTCCCAACTGCACCAACCTCGGAAACCCCACCTGACAGAGGAGCCGCTTGGGGTCCAAGGTGGATGCTCCTTCCGTCCGTGCTGCCTGCACCAGCGGCACGAGGAGCCCGTCCTGCCGCTCCGGGCGGCTCAGGAAGTGCTGCACGGTGAGGGTCAGGGCTTTGGCCACCATCAGGGCCTCGCCGATGCGCAGGGGGATGCTGGTGGCCTCAAAGCGGCGCCTGACCTCGTCCAGGAGGAGCGGAAAGACCGCCTGAGGGGCCAGTTCCGCCACCAGGTAGGGGCGGCGGCTGTTGACCTCCTGCTGGGCGGCGGCCTGGGCCTCCCAATCCTCGGCCGTCCAGTAGGTGGCGAAGATGGGCGTCAGGTCCGTAGGGGGACGTCCCTCGGACGGGAGTTCGTCCAGCACCTCCAGGTTCTCGCGGAACTTCTGGCGCGCCTCGGTGTAGTAGTCCACCCCGATGGTCTGGGCCAGGCCCAGCCCCTCCACGAAGGGGAAGGCTTCGGCGTCCACCTGGCCTGCCTTCTTGCTGGGGCGTACCCGTTCCCCCCGCTGCGTGGAGGTCGCCCGCAGGCTCACCTCCAGAGAGTGGCGCCCAGGAGGCGTCTCCGGGTGCACGTAGATGGGCAGGCGCAGTTCGCCCACCTCCAGACGCTCCAGGGGGACTTCGGTATCCTTCTGAGCCTGGAAGAGGGGTTCCTGCGACCTCTTGCCCCGGCCGCGGGGCAGTTCCAGGTGCACCATCAGGGTGATGGGAACGTTCCACTCGCTCTGCATGGGGATGAGGAGCCAGACGACATCCCCCGGGAGGACTGGCTGTGGCGTCATCCTCCAGACGAACTGGACTCCCCACGCCTCCCAGCGGCGCCCGCCGCCCACGTAATCGCCCAGGACGTCCGGGTATTCCTGGTAGGCCACAGCCCGCCTCCTTTCTCCAGTCTATGGGACCCAGGCCAGCTGCTCCTGCATCCAGTCCGGGTACTCTCCAGAGACCAGGGTGACGAGGTGCACGTCCGCGCCTGGCTGGAGCGGCAGTGCGTAGATGCCCCACGCGCCGGTGCGGTGCGAGAGGAAGGCGATCCACTGCCCGTCGGGGGACCAGGCCGGGACGCCATCGTGCTCCGGGCCGTTGGTCAGGCGGCGCAGGCCCAGGCCGTTGGCCTCCACCATGTACAGTTCCCAGTTCCCATCCCGGTTGGACATGAAGGCCACCCATTTCCCATCAGGGGACCAGGCCGGGGCGGTGGCACTGGGGTCCGCCACGAGAAGGGTCTGGCCCATCCCCTGCTCGTCTGTCACGTAGAGGCCCCAGACGTCGCACGTCGGGCCACAGCCGCGGAAGACGATACGGCCATCGGCCCGGGACCAGTCCGGGGCTTCCCCAAAGACGAGTTCCTGGGCCTCCTCGCGGCCCTCCACCCACGTCACGTAGACCCGCCACTTGCGGTCGCCGTGGCGGTTGGAGCCGAAGGCCAGCCGCTTGCCATCGGGCGACCAGGTGGGCTGGATGTCCTCCAGGTAGGTGGTGCGCATGGGCTTGTGGCGTTCGCCCCCTGCCAGGGGAGCGATGAGGATGCCCAGCCGGTTCCTCTCCCACGAATGGAAGGCCAGCCACTGCCCGTCGGGGCTCACGGCTGGCTGGCTCGCGTCCTGGGCCACCACCTCTGGCTCGCCACCCTCTGCCGGGACGATGAGGATCTCGTGCAGGTCATGGGCTGGGTCGTAGCGGCTGAAGAGGATGCGGCCACCGGGGAGGGGGCCAGCGGCTTGCAAGGTGGCTTCCGGGCTGACCTCGGGGGTGGACACGGTTGGAGGGGCTTGCATTTCCGTGGGGTGAGGCGTGGGCGAGGGCCGCTCGCAGGCGGCCTTCGCCTCTTCCGCCTTCTGCCGCACGGCGTCATCGGGGCGAAGGAGGAGGGCCCGGGCGTACCGCTCTGCCGCCAGGCACCATCCCCCTTGCTGGCGGTAGGCGTCCCCGGCGGCCACCAGGGCCCGCACGAGGCGCGGTTCCACGTCCCGGTAGGTCGGGTCCAGTTCCCACAGGCCCCCCAGGAGGCGGACGGCCTCTTCCCAATCGCGCCCCCACGCGCTCAGCGCGGCAGCGTACAGGGCGAGCCGGTCCTGCGCGGCCTTGACCCCCGGGT
>JBMFPD010000101.1:0-10234 GCA_049969295.1 Anaerolineae bacterium
AGGCGTTGCCGCGGTCCGACGCTGTGCGCGCCGTGGGAGTCATCCCGGCAGGAAGGGATCTGCAGTCGCTGCCGCGGAGGCCGCGTGGCAGGGAGCAAGGCGCGTCTTCCCCCATGCCCAGCCCTTTCAGGTCAGGCCGGCCCGCGCCCTCGCCTCGGCCAGGAAGTCCGCCATGCGCACCGGACGGCCTTTCACCGCCGATTCGTTGGCGGCGAGGGTGATGGCCAGGCTGACCAATCCCTCGTCCATCGGGGTTTTGATGAGGTCCGGGCGGCCCTCGGCGCAGGCCTGGACGAAGGCGCGGTTCACGTGCTCGTGGTGGGGGGCTTCCTCCAGGAAGACGCGGGTCTCCCTGGGGGTCTGGATTTCCAGTTCCTTCGGGCGGATGCGGACGAGGAGGTCCCGGGCAATGATGTCCACCGAGGGCTCGTCGCGGACGGTGTAGAAGAGAGCATAGGTGGAGTAGACCGAGCCGACAGTGCCGTTCGCGCAGCGCAGGGTCACAGCGTAGCCGTCCCAGTTGTTGAACTCGCCAGGGGGATAGGCGCGCTCGCTGTAGGCGGCGTAGACTTCCTCTACCTCGCCCCCGAAATGGCGGCAGAGGTCCACCAGGTGGGTCACCTGGTCCACTATCTGGCCGCCGCCTTCGTGGCGGTCCCGAAGCCAGTCAATGGGGGGCTTGCTCCAGTACCAGTGGGCCACAACGAGGGAGACGGGTTTCCCCGAGAGGAGCCGCTCGGCCTCGGCGAGGAAGGGGACATAGCGCCAGTGGTAGGCGACGCAGCCGATGACGCCGGCCTGGCGCACCGCTTCGGCGGCGCGGTAGGCATCGGCCAGGTCCATGGTGAAGGGTTTCTCCACGAAGATGTGGCACCCCCTGCGGGCCGCGTTCAGGACGATCTCGGCGTGGGTGCGGGTGGGCGTGCAGACGTAGACTGCGTCCAGGTCCTCGGAGGCGAGCATGTCCTGGTGGTCCGTGTAGGGGCGGGCCTTCCATCTGGCGGCCAGTTTCTCGGCCCGGTCGGGGAGGATGTCGCAGGTGGCGACGATCTGGGCTTCGGGCATCTTTTCCAGGAGGCTGGCGTGGACGTTGCCCATGCGTCCACAGCCGACCATGCCGATGCGGACGGTTGCCATGGGTTCCCTCCCTGGGTGGGTGTGAGGTAGGCCGCGGCGTGCGGCTTGTAACCGTTTTCGGATGATAGCACGGGAGGGGGGAAGTGTCAAGTGGGCGTTGACAACAGGGCCGTTCTGCTGTATGCTCTACCGGGAGAGGCACTCATCCCAGAGGCCCTCAGAAGGGTTCACGGTGCCGACCCCCGAAGATCCGTGCCTTCATGTTTGGCGCTCCTCGCTCGGACCTCCAGGGGATTGTGCAGCCGGTCCGCCGCCGGGGCGAGGTGGCCCGGGGACTGCCCGTCCGTGGGCTGGTGATGCGGCGGATGTCCATGTCAGACCCTCTAGCATCTCATCCGGAGGGGATCCGATGGCCAGAACCTCCTTGCTGATTGTGCTGGCAGTCCTCGTCGTCCTTGCGGTGGCCTCAGCCTGTCGGGGGACCACACCCGAGGCGCAAGTGGCCACCGCCACCCCCGCGCCGGTCGGGACGCCCGCAGCAGCGCTGCCGGTGACAACGGCTCCTGCTGCCCCCCAGCAGGGCACGCGGGAACCTGGAGGCCCACAGGAAGCCACACTGCCACCGCCCGCGGCCGGCACGAGGACGTTCCCTCAGCCGCCTTCTCCACCGCCCGCATCGTGTTCAGCGCGATCGGGTGGTCGGTGCCGGGCGCTTCGCACGAGATCTTCGTGATGAACACGGACGGCACTGGCATCACCCCCATCAGCAACACCCGCGGGGATGACCTGTATCCGTCTTGGTCGCCGGATGGGAAGCGCATCGCCTCTGTATCGCGGCGGGACGGCAACCTGGAGATCTACGTCATGGACGCCGATGGGTCCGGCCAAACCCGCCTGACGGACAGTCCGGAGGGCGAATTCTACCCCCGCTGGTCCCCTGGTGGGACGCGGATCATCTTCTCGCGGCTGATCAAGCCCGGGCTCCACGATATCTACGTGATGAACGTGGACGGCAGCGGGGTCACCTGCCTGACAGATACGCCCGACGTGGATGAAGAATATCCGGACTTCTCGCCGGATGGGCAGAAGATTGTCTTCTCCCGCTTCGGCGGTGGGACGGCCGGCATCTACACGATGGACGCGGATGGGTCCAACGTGCGCTTGCTTAAGGCAGGCCCTCTGCACTTCCCCAGATGGTCCCGGGACGGGAAGTACATCGCCTTTGATGGCGAGCCAGGGGGCTGCGGGTTTGAGATCTACATCATGAAGGCAGATGGCACGGACATGCGGCAGGTGACGCAGCATCCCGGGGGCTGCGGCGGGTACAACAAGAGCCCTTCCTGGTCGCCAGATGGCAGACAACTCGTCTACTATTCCACGGACCGCTTTGGCCCTGGAGGCTTTGACATCTTCGTCATCAACGTGGATGGCAGCGGCGAAACAGCGCTGACGCGGGGTGTAACCGAACTCAATGCTGGCGGCCGCTCGCCCGATTGGTCGCCGGTGCCCTGATGGCGACGGCGGGCACCTTGTGAGCGAACTTGAAGGTTTCTGAGACAGAGTTTACGTATATCCTTCAAAAAATCTTTGGAATATCTGCGAAGAGAGGAGGCCTTCATCGTGCCTTGGAATGAACGGTCTGCATCGCGGGAACACCAGTGGTTTGAGGAAGAAATTCTCATCATTGCGAAGACCTATCCCAATCCGAGCAAGAAGTATATTGAGACCTCCTGCATTGCTGGGATAGCAAGAGGGCTGAGGGGTTTGGTCAGGCTTTATCCAGTGCCTTTCCGCCTGCTTCCTTCCGATCGTCGCTTTCGGAAATATCAATGGATCCGAGCGAGAGTTAAGAAAGCGGAAGACGACCCACGCCCAGAGAGTTTCAGGATTGACTGCGACTCCCTCTGTCCAACAGAAGAAGGGATACCCACCACAAGAGAATGGGCCTTACGAAAGCACCTGCTCACCCCGCATCTTGTTCCGTCGGTGGAAGATCTCCGGAGAAGCCAAAGAACCGCAGGGCAATCATTGGGTTTGATCAGGGTGAAGGCTTTGAAAGGCTTGGAGATCACCCCTGCTTCGCCTGAATGGAGCCCTGAGCAATTGGCAAAACTCAAACTGCAGCAGGGACGGCTTTGGCAGGGGACGCTCCCTCCCCAATTGGAGAAAGTGCCCTTTGATTTTCACTACCACTTCGTGTGCGAAGGAGAGGCCTGCAAAGGGCACAAGATGAAGATCCTGGACTGGGAGATTTACCAACTCTACAGGCATTGCCAGAGTCGCTATGGCACGCAGTGGGAGCGGCATTTCCGGGGCAAACTGGAGGAGGAGTTCAGCACTCAGAAGGAGCTATGGCTCCTCTTGGGAACAGTGTTCAAACATCCCACTTCCTGGATCATCGCCGGTCTAATCTATCCACCTCGCACAGCAGGGGACCAGTTAGTGCTCTTTTAAAGGTGCGTCACGCACAGCCCGTTCCCGTTTCTGCGGCATATCTCGTGGGCGACGATGGATCTGTGGCACGAGTTGGGGTCAGCCTCAAAGCAGAGCAAACAGGAGGTATGGCTATTGACCAGGGCAATCGCTACATCAAGACCGTGGAGTGCTGTACCATCAGTGAGCAATCGCTGCGTAAACGCTTTGGCAAAGGCTTCCCAATCATGGTTGATGCGGTATTCGCGTCGCATGTCCGAAGGAGCTCCAAGAGGACGCAGGTGCACATATTGAATCCCTCGCTTGCTCAGAGCGGAAGATAGAGCGCTCTTGGAGAAGCCCTCTTTCCGACTGTGGGGGTAATCCCGGATATCCAACACCACCTCAATGTGGTTCTTCTCTAGCAAGCCCAGGACTTCGGCGAGATCTCGCCCCTGATAGCCGATGGTATAGAGTTCCATCGCAACCCCCTTTGTCCTGGCACTGTCTTGTTAGGACATCTGATACATTTACCATTTTACTGCATGGGAAGGTCCCGGTCAAATTGCTCTCCACAGTAAGCGGGGTGAGAATCCAGACCCCCAGCAGCACCACCCGGCATATGCTCCGGGTTTATCCGGCATTTGGTCTCATGAACAAGATCCAATGTACTACAGAACGCAAAAAGTCCTCAGGTGAGACAGAGATGCAACGCATCAAAGCCATCCTTTTTGACTTCGGCGACGTCCTCACCGACCACGGCGTCACCCGGGACCTCCTGCGGGCCTACGACCGCCAACTGGGGTGGCCCGAGGGGACGCTCCACGACCGCCTCTACCGCAGCCCCTGGTGGGAACAGGTCTCTCTGGGCCAGATCTCCGAGACGGCTTACTTCTACGGGGCCGTGGGGGACGTGGCCCCCCTCCTCCCCCAGGCCCTGGAGGTCCTCCGCTTCGGATGCTTCGCCCTGGAACCCCTGCGCCCGGAGATGGTGGACCTGGTCCAGGCCCTCGCCCGCCGCTACCGCCTGGGCCTGGTGAGCAACGCCTCCCCCAGCCTGCGCCACCAACTGATCCGCTGGCCCCACCTGCTCAACCTCTTTGAGGCAGTGGTCATCTCGGCCGAGGTGGGCCTGCGCAAGCCGGACCCCCGCATCTACCGCCTGGCCCTGCGCCGCCTGCAGATCGCGCCAGAAGAGGCCCTCTTCGTGGACGACAAACCCCGCAACGTGGAAGGGGCCCGCGCTGTGGGCATGGAGGGGATCGTCTTCTCCTCGCCTGCCCACTTGCAGGAGGCCCTGCAGGCCCGGGGCCTGTGGGAAGAGGGCTGGTAGATAGGCTCTGGAGCGAGTTTGATAGGTTTTGACAGTTCCTCTGGGGTATTCTTTGGAGGTGCGCGCTCAGGCGGCGCCTTTTGGCGTGGACATGAGAGCCTCTGAAGGCCCGACAGGAGTATACTGAAGCCGTCAACGAGGCCTTACGCTGCCGGGCCTTTTGGTGTCCTGAGATGGGCACCAGCCAGGATGCTCTGCAGCACGGACGAGGAGCGACCAGCACCGATGGAGAAGACATCGCGGTGGCCAGGGTTCTACGACCTGCCCCTCCAGGAGCGGGTGGAGCGGGTGGCCCAGTGGGCCGGCCTGACGCCGGAAGAGGCGCAGGTCTGGCGCGCCGCCCACGGCCTCCAGGAAAGCCAGGCTGACCGGATGATTGAAAACGCAGTGGGGGTGCATGCCCTGCCCCTGGGCATCGCCGTCAACTTCCTCATCAACGGGCGGGACGTCCTCGTCCCCATGGCCATTGAGGAGCCTTCGGTGGTGGCCGGGGCCAGTTTCGCCGCCCGCCTGGTGCGGGAGGGGGGCGGCTTCTGGACCTCCAGCACGGACCCCCTGATGATCGCCCAGATCCAGGTGCTGGACCTCCCGGACCCCTGGTACGCCCGGGCCCAGGTCCTGCGGCGCAAGCAGGAACTCCTGGACCTGGCCAACCAGACAGACCCGGTGGTGGTGAGCCTGCACGGGGGGGCACGGGATGTGGAGGCGCGCGTCATCCCCGAGAGCCCCGTCGGGCCGATGCTGGTGGTGCACCTCCTCTACGACTGCCGGGACGCCATGGGGGCCAACATGGTCAACACGGCAGCAGAAGCGCTGGCCCCCCTGGTGGAGGAGATCACCGGCGGACGGGTGAACCTGCGCATCCTCTCCAACCTGGCGGACCGGCGGCTGGCACGGGCCGAGGCGCGGGTCCCTGCAGAGGCCCTGGCCTTTGAGGGGTTTGACGGGCGCACCGTCGTGGACCGCATCGTGGAGGCCTACGCCCTGGCCGCGGCCGACCCCTACCGCGCCGCCACCCACAACAAGGGGATCATGAACGGGGTGGACGCGGTGGTCATCGCCACGGGGAACGACTGGAGGGCGGTGGAGGCCGGGGCCCATGCTTACGCCGCCCGCTCGGGCCGCTACACCTCCCTCAGCACCTGGGGCAAGGACGCGGACGGCAATCTGGTGGGGACCCTGGAGATGCCCCTGGCGGTGGGCATCGTGGGCGGGGCCACGCGGGTGCATCCGGCGGCCAGGGTGGCCCTGAAGATCCTGGGAGTGCAGACGGCGCGGGAACTGGCAGAGGTCATCGTGGCCGTGGGCCTGGCCCAGAACTTGGCGGCCCTGCGGGCCCTGGCCACGGAGGGCATCCAGAAAGGGCATATGGCCCTCCATGCCCGCCAGGTGGCCATCGCCGCGGGTGCGGAAGGCCCCCTGGTGGAAGCGGTGGCCCGCCGCCTCGTCGCCGAGGGGAAGGTGCGCCTGGACCGCGCCGAAGCCATCCTCCGCGAACTACAGGGGAGATAACCACAAAGGACACAGAGAACACAGAGTTTTCAGAGTAATCGTAGATTTTCTCTGCGTCCTTCGCGTCCTTTGTGGTGGAACCTTGGCGAACTGCGGAGGATACATTAACCACGAAGGACACAGAGGACACGAAGTTTTTACAAGAAAATTCTGATTTTCTCTGTGCCCTTCGTGGTGGAATTCCAGCGCCCTGTGGAGGATACAATCAACCACAGAGGACACGAAGTTTTGGATTTCTCCGTGTTCTCTGGGCTCTCTGTGGTGTAAGGATAGGGAATGGAAGGGAAGTTGTTGAGACCAGCCCGCAGGGTGGGCATTGTGGGGTACGGGGCCTACGTGCCCCGCTACCGCCTGCCGGCCACGGAGGTGGCCCGCGTCTGGAAGGGGGGCGAGGCGGGCCTTCCCCTGGAGGAGAAGGCCGTGCCAGGCCCGGACGAGGACGTGGCCACCATGTCCATTGAGGCGGCGCGGAACGCCCTGGCCCGTGCCGGGGTGGACCCGAAGCGGTTGCGGGCCGTGTGGGTGGGCAGCGAGTCCCATCCCTACGCCGTGAAGCCGACCTCCACCATCGTTGCCCAGGCCATCGGGGCCGTGCCCCACATCCAGGCCGGCGACTGGGAGTTCGCCTGCAAGGCTGGTACGGAGGCCATCCAGGCGGGGATCGGCTTCGTGGGCTCCGGCATGGCGGACTACGTTCTGTGCATCGGCATGGATACGGCCCAGGGCCGCCCGGGCGACGAACTGGAGTACACCGCCGCCGCGGGGGGCGCGGCCCTCATCCTGGGGCCGGCGGAGGAGAGCCTGGCCGTCGTGGAGGCCAGTTACTCCTACGTCACCGACACGCCGGACTTCTTCCGGCGGCCCCTGCAGCACTATCCAGTGCACGGAGGGCGGTTCACGGGGGAGCCGGCCTACTTCCACCACCTGCTTTCTGCAGCCCGCACCCTGATGGGGGAACTGGGCCTCACAGCCAGGGAGATAGACTACGCTGTCTTCCACCAGCCCAACACCAAGTTCCCCCAGCGGGCGGCGAAGATCCTGGGCTTCTCCCGGGAGCAGATCGCGCCGGGCCTCCTGGTCCCCTGGGTGGGGAATGTCTACGCCGGATCGTCCCTCCTGGGGCTCACAGCCACGCTGGACGTGGCCCGGCCCGGCCAGCGTATCTTGCTCGTTTCCTTTGGCTCTGGTGCGGGGTCCGATGCCTTCCTCTTCACGGTGACCGAGGCCCTTGAGGACCGGCGGGACCGGGCCCCCCGCACGGAAGACTACGTGCGGCGGCGCAAGGCCGTGGACTACGGCCTGTACGTCCGCTACCGTAAGAAACTGCACATGCATTGAGGTCTTCACTGGTGCGAGACGTCTGCATCATCGGGATTGGACAGACAAAAGTTGGGGAGCATTGGGGCCGATCCCTGCGCCACCTGGCCGCCGACGCGGTGTTGGCTGCCCTCAAGGACGCCCAGGTAGAGCGGGTGGATGCCCTCTACGTGGGCAACATGATCGCCGGTGAGACGGCCGGCCAGGAGCACCTGGGCGCGCTGGTAGCGGATTTCGTCGGCCTGCGGGGCGTGGAGGCCTACAAGGTGGAGGCAGCCTGTGCCTCGGGCGCGGCCGCGCTGCGGAGCGGCTTCGTCGCCGTGGCCAGCGGCCTCATGGATTTCGTGGTCGTGGTGGGCGTGGAGAAGATGACCGACACCACCGGCGACGTGGTGACCAAGGCCCTGGCCCTCGCCGCCGATGGCGACTACGAAGCGGCCTACGGCCTTTCCTTCGTGAGCATCAACGCGCTCCTGATGCGGCGGTACATGTATGAGTACGGCGTGCCTCACGAGGCCTTCGCTGGCTTCACCGTGAACGCCCACCGCAACGCCGTGGGGAACCCTTACGCCATGTTCCCCCACCCGGTGACGAAGGAGGAGTTCCTGGCGGCGCGTATGATTGCCGACCCCATCAACCTCCTGGACTCCTCCCCCGTGGCCGATGGGGCGGCAGCGGTGGTCCTCTGTCCGGCGGAGGTGGCCCGGCGCTATACCGACCGTCCGGTGCGGATCCGGGCCTCCACCGTGGCCACCGACTCGGTGGCCCTGCACGACCGGCGGGACCCTCTCTTCCTGGAGGCAGCGGCCCTTTCGGCCCACCGGGCCTACGAAGAGGCCGGCATTAAGCCGGAGGACCTGGACCTCTTTGAACTGCACGACGCCTTCACCATCACCGCTGCCCTGTCGCTGGAGGCATGCGGCTTCGCCCCCCGGGGCCGGGGGACCCGCCTGGCGGAGGAAGGCGAGATCGCCCTGGACGGGCGCATCCCCATCTCCACCATGGGCGGCCTGAAGGGCCGGGGGCACCCGGTGGGGGCCACGGGCGTCTACCAGGTGGTGGAGGTCGCGCTCCAGTTGCGGGGCGAGGCCGGCCGCAACCAGATCCCCCATGCCCGGCTGGGCATGGCCCAGAACATCGGCGGTTCCGGGGGCACGGTCATCACCCACATCCTGGAGGCGATGTCGTAGGAGGAGTTTCACCTTTCACCACAGAGGACTCAGAGGACACGGGGCATTTTTCTTAGTGCCCTCTGTGTTCTCCGTGGTTTGATCCGATCCTTGTGGAGGGTTTTGGAGCATGATGGAGATTCCGAGGCATTGGAGGCTGAACAACCAGCGCTACGCCCTGGTGGGCGAGGTGTGCGACCGCTGCGGGGCAAAACTGTTCCCGCCGAGGGACGTCTGCCCGGAGTGCGGGCGTCCAGCGGCCACCCCCTACACCTTCAGCGGCCGGGGTGAGGTCTACTCCTACTCCACCATCTACCAGGCCCCGGAGGGGTTTGAGGAGTTCGTCCCCTACACCGTGGCCCTGGTCAAACTGGAGGAAGGCCCCCTGGTCACGGCGCAACTCACCGACGTGGACTCGGAGGAGGTCCAGATCGGGATGCCGGTGGAGATGGTCACCCGCAAGATCCGCGAAGAGGGCGAGGATGGGCTGATCCTCTACGGCTACAAGTTCCGGCCAGTGCTGAAAGGGGTGGCGGAGCCTCAGCAGAAGAGCCAGGTGGCCTGAGGCCGGAGTCGGCTGTGGAGCCTCCTCTGCAGCCCCTGACGGCGGGAGGGGGCCGTGTGGAAGAGGTCCCTCCCCGCTTCCTCCGATTGCATCTCCCACCTGGGCCAGCCGGGCATTACCGCCTGGCCCAGGTGGACGACTACCACCACCTCCCCCGTGCCCGGTTCCCCTGGACACCGCCCCTGCGCCTCAGCCTGGAGGCCCGGGTCTCCCACTCCGAGGTCCCGGGGACCTGGGGCTTCGGCCTCTGGAACGATCCGTTCTTCGCTGTGGGCCTGGGGTTTGGCGGGACGGCCCGCCTCCTCCCCGCGCTGCCCAATGCAGCGTGGTTCTTCCACGCCTCTCCCCCCAACCACCTGACCCTGCGGGACGACCTCCCGGCGCAGGGCTTCCTGGCGGCGGCCTTCTCGTCCCCGCGCCTCCCCTCCCTCCTGCTGGCCCTGGGGATGCCCTTCCTCCCGCTCCTCCTGTGGCGGCCCGCGGCGCGAGCCCTGCAGCGGCTGGCCCGCGGGGTGGTCCAGGAAGACGGGGTTTCCCTGGACCTGGACCCCACCCAGTGGCACGCGTACGCGCTGGAGTGGCGTGCCGGGGGCGTGCGCTTTGTCGTGGATGGCCAGACGGTGCTGGAGACCGGCATCTCGCCCCGGGGGCCGCTGGGGCTGGTGCTGTGGGTGGATAACCAGTACGCCGCCTTCCGGCCGGAAGGGCGGCTGGCCTTCGGGACGCTCTCCTGTGGGGAGCCGGCCGCCCTGGAGGTCACCTCCCTTTCCGTCGCCGCGCTGGAGGCGTAGCGCTTGACCACAGAGGATTCTGATCATACGGCCTTCTGAGCACCCCTCCCCCAGCCCC
>JBMFPD010000102.1:0-10174 GCA_049969295.1 Anaerolineae bacterium
GGGAACTGGGCGCGATGCCCTTCACCTCGGCCAGCGCGCCCAGCCAGGCCATGGTCCTCTACACCCTTCTGTACATCGCGGCCGCGCTGACCGCGGCCGCCTACCTCTTCCAGCGCCGCGACCTCTGAGCACAGGGAAGCCTGCCCGACGCCCCGCCCTGGGCCGGATTTTTTGCCTTGCGGCCCGCCGGGGCAACGGACTCACCGCCTTTCTCCAGTAGAGACCGGCCTCCGGCAGGGCCTCCTCCAAGGGGCAGAGCACGTCGCCCCTGCACCCTCCCATGCCCTCCACGCCGAAAGCCCAGCCGCCCATCTCCCACAGGACGAGGCCCGCCACGCCGAGCCTCCACACCCGCCAGGCCCTGCCGGAGAGGCCGGTTGCAACTGCACCGCAGGAGTGCGCCTTTATGGACTTCCGGCACCGCCTCGCCAAAGCCCTCTTCCCGGACGTCATCGCCGCTCAGGTCTCCGAAGCCCTCAAGGTTGTGGACGACCGCTGGTGGTCGCGCCTGGGGGCGCAGGAGGCCGCCTTTCTTCCTCCGGACTCGCCCCTCACCGCCTACCGCGAGGACCCGCTGGCCTTCCGCATCACCCACATCTTGGTTGGGCACGTGCTGGGGGAGGGGATCGCCTGGCCGGTGGAGGAGCCTGCCCTGCGCCAGTGGGTGGAGGCTTGGTGGACCCACCCCCTCAACCAAATGGACCTGCGCATCCGCCAGTGGCTCACCGAACTCATCCTCACGGGGGACCTGTTCGTCACCTTCCACACCAGACCCGACGGCCTCTCCATCCTGCGCGCTCTCCCATCCTCCCAGATCGACGACATCCGCACCAACCCCCAGGACCTGGAGGACGAACTCGCCTACCACCAGGCCGGCACGCTGGACACCCCGGAGGGCCGCTGGTGGTCTTCCGTCCCCCACGGCGGCGACATGCTCCACTTCGCCATCAACCGGCCGGTGGGTTCCCTGCGCGGGACCTCTGACCTCGTCCCCATCCTCCCCTGGCTCAGGCGCTACCGCGAGTGGCTCCTGGACCGCGCCGCGGTCAACCGGGCGCGGTCCGCTTTCGTCTACGAAGTCACCGTCCGCGGGACCGAAGCCGACGTCCAACGCCGCAGGGCCGAACTCGGCGCACCGCCCCCACCTGGCTCCGTCATCATCCACAACGAAGCCGAAGAATGGAAGGCCGTCACCGCCCACGTGGATGCAGGCGAGGCCGAGGCCGACGGCAAGGCCCTCCGCCTCATGATCGCCGCAGGTGCAGGCATCCCCCTCCACTTCCTCTCGGAAGGCGAATCCGCTACCCGCGCCACCGCCAGAGAGATGGGCGAACCCACCCGCCGCGCCTTCGCCGAACGCCAGAAAGTCTATGGAGCCATGCTCCAGACCGTGGCACAGGAGGCGGTCCGCCGCGCTGTGGACCGGGGGGCGCCGCTCCCCAAGGACGCGCCAGCCCTCCTGCAACCCCCACGCTTCCCCGACCTGACCCGGGAAGACAACCTCGCCCTGGCCCAGGCTGCGGCCCAGATTGTGGACGCCCTGTCCACCGCGGTAGAACGGGGCTGGCTCACGGACGACGAGGCCGCAGCCTGGCTTCGCAAATTCGCAGGAGAAGCGCACCATGGCCCCACAGCACCCTGACACACCCCTTGAGACCCTGCGCACCGTGACGGTGGCTGAGTCGGCCGTCCAGAGGGAGACCCATCCCCACGTCTTCCGGGTAACCCTCATCCAGGCCGGCCCCTCGCGCAACGGCTTCACCTATACCAAGGAGGCCCTCCAGCAGGCTGTGCCTCTCTTTGCGGGGGCGAGCGCCTTCGTGGACCACGCCGGACCCGACGACCTGCGCCGCGGGACCCGGTCCGTGCGGGACGTGGTCGGGGCCTATGGAGGCGTCTTCTGGGACCCCCAGAGCGCGTCCATCGTGGGCGACCTGCACTTGCTCCACGAGGAGACGGCCCGGCTGTTGGCCGCCTACGTCCAGGCGCGAGAGGCCGGCGAACCGGTGCCGAACATCGGCATCTCCGCCGACCTGACGGTGGTCCACCGCGAAGGCATTGTCCACCGCATCGTCCAGGTCCATTCGGCCGACTTGGTGTTCGGCCCTGCGGCTGGAGGGGCCATCCACCACATCCTTCACGCCGAAAGGCACATCCCCCCACAACCCCAAGAGGAGGTTCACCCCATGAACGACACCAGTGCACTCTCCCCAACGTCGCCCCAGGACAGCCCCATCGTGGATGTGGAAGGCATCCGACGGGCCGTGGCGCAGGACCTTCTGCGGGCCCGGCTGGCCCTGGCCCACGACCTGCCCCCGGCCGCCCGGGATGAGGTGCGGCGCCAGTTTGAGGGCCGCGCCTTCGCCCCTGAGGAACTGGACCAGGCCCTGGCCCACATGCGCCGCCTGGTGGCCGACCTCGCCCCCAACCCCGTCCAGGGCCACGGGCGGGCCGTCCAGATCACCTCAACCCCCCTGGACCGCATCCAGGCCGCCGCCGACTTCCTCTTCGGCGTCCCCGACGCAAAACCGCCCGACCGCCGCCTCACCGGTATTCGCGAACTCTACATCACCCTCACCGGCGACGCAGCCCTCACCGGCCGCTTCAACCCCGAGGGCCTCCGCATCTCCGAGGCGGAGGTCACCACGACGACCTTCGCCAACGTGGTCAAGAACGCCCTCAACAAGGTGCTCCTCGCCGCCTACAACGGCCGCCCCAAGTGGTGGCAGGCCATCGCCTGGGAGGAGGACTTCGCATCCCTCAACACCATCACCTGGATCAAGACCGGCGGCATCGGCGACCTCCCCACTGTGGCCGAGGGCGAGGCCTACACGGAACTCTCGTGGAGCGATGTGGCTGAGACCACGGCTTTCGTCAAGAAGGGCGGCTACATCGGCATCACCCTGGAAGCCATCGACCGGGACGACGTGGCGGCCCTGCGCCGCGCCCCGCGGGAACTCGGCAACGCCGCCTGGCGCACCCTCTCGGGCCTCGTCGCCGCCATCTTCACCGCCAACTCCGGCCAGGGCCCGCAGATGTCCGACGGCTACTACCTCTTTGACGCTTCCCATCACGGAAATCTGCGCACCGCTGCCCTCTCCCTGGACGAATGGTCCAACGTGGTCACAGCCATGTGGGAGCAGCAGGAGCCCCAGAGCGGGAAGCCCCTGGGCATCCGGCCGCGGTACTGCCTGGTGCCCATTGAACTGGAGAAGACAGCCCTGACCCTCTTCGGCAGCCCCAATGCGCCAGGGACAGGCGACAACGACATCAACCCCTACTACCGGGCGGCCAGTGTGGTCACCGTCCCCGAGTGGACCGACGCGGATGACTGGGCCGCCGTCGCCGACCCCAACGACTGCCCGGGCATCTGCATCGGCTACCGCTATGGCCGACAGCCCGAACTCTTCGTCGCCGACCAGCCCGAAGTGGGCTCCATGTTCACCAACGACGAAATCCGCATGAAGGTCCGCTTCTACCTGGCTGTGGGCGTGGCCGACTACCGCCCGCTGCACAAGAACAATGTCACGTAGAGGAAGCGGTCAGCAATCAGCGATCGGCAATCGGCCAACCGCTGAACGCTGATTGCTGAGTGCTAACCACCGGAGGCCCCCATGCCCAAGACCATCGTCTTCGACGAACTCACCGACGTCACCATCACCATCCAGAAGGACCCCACAGGCCAGGGCCGCCACCGCATCCTGGTCAAGTACGCATGGCTTTCCCAGGACGGGGAGATCAGAGAACAACCCGAACTCAACGTCTTCCCCATCCTCCAGCAGAACAAACCCACAGTCCTGGCCCAGATCGTCGCCTTCTACAACGCCGTATGCCAGGCCGTCAAAGAACGCGACGGCCTGGCCTGAGGAGAAAACCACTGTGGTGAAGGAGTGGGGACATGCCCGGACCCAGCGAACTCGTCGCCCTCGCCCAACGCGTGGAGGCCCTGGAACGCCAGCTTTCCATCCTCGCCCAGCGCGTCCAGCGGCTGGAAGAAAAGAAGCGGTCAGCAATCAGCGCTCAGCAAGCGGCTGACCGCTAACCGCTACCTAGGAGGTGCCCCGTGAAACTCACCCGTGAGCAGATCCAGATGTTGATCAACGCCGCCGTCACCATCCTGCTGGTGGTCCTCAGCCTCTTCGGCTACACCGTCACGGTGCTGGACCCCTCCAGGCAGATCATCGTGGGAGAGATGCACCGCCTCACCACGGCCATTGAGAGCAACAACGTGCAGTTGGAAACCCTGGCCGACCTGGTCAAGGCCGTCCCGCGGGAGACGCCACCGCCCCCGGTGGAGCCCACACCCGTGTGCCCCTAGCCCGTGAAGGTCAACCGTAGGGAAGCAATCAGCCATCAGCAAAGAAGCCTAAGCAAAGGCTGACCGCTGATGGCTGATTGCTAAGGGCTGGCCGCCGAATGCTGACCGCTGATCGCTGACCGCTGGAGGCCCCCCATGCCCGACCCAGGACGTACCGCCGAACTCCTCTTCAACATCGACCGCAGAATCGGCATCGGCTCAGGCGCGATGCCCCCTTCCCTCCTCGCCTGGGCCGAACCACGCGGCATCGACTCCAACGCCCAACTGGACGCCGTCGCCGTCGGCTATTCCGGCACCTGGGCCGGCGGAAACGACGGCTCAGGACAAGCCTGCCTCTACTTCTCCAACACAGGAGGACGTACATGGCGCAACGTCTCAAGCCGCCTCCCCTCCCTCGCAAGCCCCATCACCGCCATCGCCGCAAACCCAGGCTCCCCCTATATCTACATCGGAACCCAAGCAGGAACCGTCTTCAAATCCTCCGATTCCGGCGCCACCTTCACTGAAAACGCCGCCGCCGGCTTCACCGGCCGCATCCGCGCCTTCGCCTTCTCCCACCCATCCCAAGTCTGGGCCGCCGCCGACGGCCCCCAACTCAAGTTCACCGACCACTCCACCTGGACCAACCGCACCACACAACTCGCCTGGACCTCTGGCTCCATCATCTACGCCCTCGCCCAGAAACCGCAGAACAAGGACGGCCTCATGGTCGCAGGCACCTACCCCTACGGCCCCACGGGAAAACTCGCCTACACCGACAACGGAAGCACGTTTTACGACAGAAGCAGCCTCATCCCCTCGGCCACCGACTACCACGCCCTCGGCTACTCCGCCCTGGACGACCGCTTCCTCATCGCCGGATCCGACGGCTCCTACACCCGCATCTACAGAACCACCACCAACGGCGCAACAGGCGAAGAGATCACAGGCACCGCCGACGCCGGCGGCAACACCATCGCCGTCATGCACTGCATCCTCGACACCTGGGCCATCATCAAGTCCAACGGCGCCATCCTCCGCATCACCCAGGCCAGATCAGGACTGGTGCGCCTCGCCGACGAAGTCTCCGAGATCGTCGGCGTCCAACGCTCTTACGCAAGCGCGACCGGCCTCGCCTACGACCCCACCCTCAACCGCTACTTCCTCGTCGGCCACAACTACCTAATCTACACCGACGACGTCGCCCAGGTGGGCGCTTTCCTTACCAGAAGCCTCCCCCAGGGCAACGCCATCATCGGCCAAGTCTACATCGCCCCCTGCCTGTACAAGAGCATCGAAGCCGCCGCCGGCACCCAAGTCAAGACCGGACCAGGCCAACTCGTCGGCTTCCTCATCACCTCGGTCAGCAACGTCGCCCACGACGTCGACTTCTACGACGGCACCTCTACTTCAGACCCACGCATCGTCAAAGTGCGCGTCAACCCGTCTACCTACGGCCCAAACCCTATCTCCGTCTGGCCCACCCACCCCATCCAGTTCAACTCCGGCCTCTACGTCTATTCGGGCCACGGCAATACCCGCATCCTGGTCGCCTACCTGTGACCCATCAGCCGTCAGCGGTCGGCCGTCAGCCTGCTCGATCGCTGATGGCTGATGGCTGGTCGCTCTATAAGGAGCAAGCCATGACCACACGCGCCGACCTCCGCACCATCATCCGCAACCAGGGCCTGGACGAGACCACCTGGACCGACACCGAGATCAACCAGTGGATCTCCGACGCCATCGGAGAGTATTCCTGGCACTTCCCCCGCTACCTGGAGAGCACCGGCAACGCCTGCACCGAAGGAGTAAGGGTGTACTCCCTCCCAACCGGCTGCCTCGGCATCCTGCGCGTGGAATTCCCAGAAGGCCAGGACCCACCCGCCTACCTCACCCGCCTGGACGAGAACGACCCCCGCTTCGGCCCAGGGTACTACGCCGTGCGCTGGGGCGGCTTCCCCTCAGGAGACGCCGTCCTAGTGCTGGCAGAAAGCCCATCCGCAGGAGATACCTACGCGGTACACTACCAGGCCGCCCACGACTTCCCAGATGATGACGTGACGCCCCTCACCATCCCCGATGAAGACCTGGATATCCTCGTGCTCTACGTGGTCTGGAAGGCCTACCGCCGCCTGGAACTGGACGAAGCCAAGAACCCCGACGGCTCTACCGTGGTCCTCACTATGTTGGGGCAGAACGCAGGCAGGGCCCGCAGCCAGTTTGAAGACGCCCTCCGCGCCCGCAAGAAGCCCCACGCGGAGCGCGTCTCCTGGGGATAGGAAGGGTCGGTCACGCAGGCCACAGGCCGGGGATGGCCCGGCCACAGGTGGGGCACCGGCCCCCGTCCAGGGACACCCCCAGGACCATGAAGTGGACCCGCTCAATGAGCAGGGTGCCGCAGCCGGGGCAGCGGGTGCTGTTGCGGGGATGGCCCGGCAGGTTGCCGATGTAGACGTACTCCAGGCCAGCAGCATCGGTGGCCGCGGCGGCCTGTTCCAGGGTTTCCACGGGCGTGGCCGGCAGGCGCTGCAACTTGTACGCGGGGAAGAAACGCAGGAAGTGGAGCGGCACGTCCCGCCCTAGGTTGCGGACCATCCACTGGCACATCCTGTCTATCGTGTCCGGGTCGTCGTTGAGGGTGGGGATGACCAGGTTGACGACCTCCAGATGGCGGTCGGCTGCACGGATGGCCTCCAGGGTCCGCAGGACGGGCTGGAGTTCCGACTGACAGACCTCCCGGTAGAATGCGGCGTCAAAGGCCTTGAGGTCCACGGTGACGCCTTCCATCACCTGCAGGAGGTCCAGGAGGGGCCTGCGGTTCATGGAGCCGTTGGTGTGGAAGAGGGTGTGGAGGCCCTCCTGGCGGGCCAGGGTTGCCACGTCCAGCATGTATTCGTAGAAGACCGTCGGCTCGTTGTAGGTGAAGGAGACCCCTTCGCACCCGGCCTCCTGGGCCCTGCGGACGATCTCCCGGGGGGAGACCTCTTCGCTGGCCACCTGCCAGAGGGTCTGCTGGGAGAGGAACCAGTTCTGGCAGAAGCGGCAGCGGTTGTTGCAGGAAGCGGTTCCCAGGCAGTAGATGTGGGTGCCGGGGTACATGTGGAAGGCGGGCTCCTTCTCAATGGGGTCCACCTGAAGCGCAGCGGCCCGGCCGTAGACCAGACTGTAATAGCGCCCGCCGACGTTCTTCTTGTTGTGGCAGAAGCCCAGTTTCCCCTCCTGCACGACGCAGCAGCGGAAGCAGACCCCGCAGGCGACACGGCCGTCGGGCAGGCTCTGGTAGTGGAGGGCCTTGTGCAGGACCGGGGTGGGAACTCCCTCCCCGCGGACGGGCAGGGCCTGGGCAGGGGTGGGCGTGGGCGGCGGCGGTTTGGGCGTCGGCGTGGGCAGGATGGGGATGGGCGTCGGTGTGGGGCCCGCCTCTTCTGCTCTGGGCGTGGGCGTGGCGGCCGGCCCTCCCCCGCAGGAGGACGCGACCAAGGCAAGGACGACCAGGAGCGCAACCCCCAGGCGCGCGGACATATCCCTCACTCCTTTCATCGTTGTGGTCTCGGTCCTACGGGTCTCAGCACCTTGCTGACTGAGGCCCGTTTTCGGAACTCGCCATCAGGGCCGAGTTGCAACGCCCAGGAAGGAGTTCGGTGTGGGCTACGGCCTGGACGCAGGGCTGGTTCGGTTGTGGAGCACGGCTTCGGCCACCCGTGCGAGGCGGGCTTGCAGCCTCTCTCCGCCCTTCAGCAAGATCCCTTCGTACAGGAGGTCCACCACCGCCATCTGCGCGATGCGCACGCTGGGGCTGCCGCTCTCCGATGGCGTCTCCGCAGCGGAGGTGACGAGGCAGATATCGGCGACACGCGCCAGCGAGGAATTGGGGTGGTTGGTGATGGCGATGGTGGTGGCCCCACCCCCTCGGGCGATGCGCAGGGCGTCCACGGTGTGTTCGTCCTCGCCCGAGTGGGAAATCCCCACTCCCAGGTCCCCCGGCCCCAGGAGGGCCGCGGACATGGTCTGCATGCGGGCATCCAGGAAGGCGTTGATGCGCATGCCCAGTTGCATCATCTTGAACTGCATCTCACGGGCGGCGACGCCCGCGCCGCCCAAGGCGTAGATCTCCACGCGGTGCGCCTGGAGGAAGGCATCCACGGCCCGCTCCAGGGCATCCACGTCCAGGACCGCGGCGGTGTCCCGCAGGGCCTTGATGCTGGCCTCCACCACCTTGGAGACCATGGAGGCCATGGTGTCTTCCGGGGTGACGTCGGCGTAGACCAGGCTGTGGCTGGAGACCAGGGCGCGGGCCAGGGCGATCTTGAAGTCCTGGTATCCCTCGGTGCCCACATGCCGACAGAAGCGGAAGACGGTGGCATCGCTGGCCCCTGTGGCTTCAGCCAACTCGGTGATGGAAAGGGTGATCACCTGTTCCGGGTGGGCCAGCACGTAGGCCCCCACCCGCTGCTCCTGTTCGCTCAGGGAGGGCAGAAGCCCCCGGATTTCCAGGAGGATGTTGCTCGGCTTGGGCATGGTTGCCTCCCTCGCAGACTGTGCGTGGGCGACATCGCCACGGCGAGAGGAAACCGAAACGGCGTAGCGCACGGGATGTCTCTCTCACGCGTCGCGCCCGCATGGAGAGGGCGCGACAATAGATTTTCTTCATTTCTATTATAGCAGAGAAAGTTTTTTTCGTCAAGTCGCCGAAGAGGGTTGCCAGGGCTGACCCATTCTCACAGAACCCTGACGGCCTTCTGGCGCGGCAGACCGTAGGGCGTGCCTCCTGGCGTGCCCTCTGCGCTTTCTGTCGGCGGGTTGGAGGGGCGTGTTGGTGGCAGGGAAAGGACGGCTTGGTTCCATCCTTATGTGGGTGGGTTTGCAGATGTCGCGTCCAGCGATCAGGCCGTTCCTTGCGAGGGGACCCCTCCCCCAGGCCCCCTCCCCGCAGCGCGGGGAGGGGGTTCGGGGGTGGGGTTAGAGGCCTCGGCACGCGCTGACGCCGGGCGAGCGACGGAGCCGCACAAATGACCAACACGAAATGCAACCGCAACGAAAGGACCCGGTGTTTTCCTCCCTCGCCCTCTTGTGGTATAATAGAGGCGCACAAGTGTTCTACTGAGGCGGGGCACATCACCTCGCAAGGAGTGGGAAGGCGTGGCCAAGCGCAAGCCACGGGGCAAGAAACGGCAGACCAGCCTTGGCGACCTGCTCCAGCCCTTCCTCCGGGGCGAGGTCCTGGGCGTTGCCCTCCTGGTGCTGGGGCTGGTCACCCTGCTGGCCCTCATCTCCTGGAGCCGAGGCACCGTCACCGAGTGGTGGGTGAGCGCCCTGCGCCGCCTGGTGGGCGTCGGGGTGTACGGGGTGCCCGCGGCCCTGGGGGCCGGCGGCGTGTGGCTCATCCTGCGCGGCCTGGGCAGGGAACCCCAGGTCCGAGGGGGGACGGTGGCCGGCATCGCCACTCTCGCCGCCTTGCTCCTCACCCTCATCCACCTCCTGTGGCCCCTTCCCGCCCCTCAGACCCCCGAGTCCCTCCTCGCCCTGGCCCAGGAAGGGAAGGGCGGGGGCTACCTGGGCGGCGTGCTGGCCCGGGCCCTCTGGGTCACCCTGGGGTTCTGGGGCTCCTGCATCGTCCTGGCCTTCTTCCTCCTGGCGAACCTCCTGTGGCTGGGCCAGGTCTCCCTGGCGGACCTCCTGAGGGTGGCGCAGGAGGTGGTGGACGAGGTTCGCAGGCGCATGGACCGGCTCCCGAAGGACTGGGTCCAAGGGCCCCTGCCCGGGATGGAAGGGAACGGCCTCCATCCCACCCTGCAACGGGCTCTGGAGCCGGCTCCCCCTCCCCCGGCCGAGCCAGGGCGCAGCGCCGTCCTCCTCAACGGGGCAACCCCCCGCCGC
>JBMFPD010000103.1:0-10155 GCA_049969295.1 Anaerolineae bacterium
ATCGTGGCGAGATTCCCCTCATAAGGAATTATACCATTGCCTCTATTTCGTGTCAACAAATGCCCATGAAGTCTATATAGGTTACTTCCTCACAAGCAGTCACTCTCTAACAGGGCGGTAAAGTATCTAAAAGTCTAACCCACCTTCAGTGCATGCCCATGGGATGGAACCGGGGTTATCTACGATACTTTTTGACACACTTCCCGAAAACCGGTATAATGGGCACAAGAAAGGCCCAGAGCCGCCCACAACCCGGGCGGCTGAGCGGCTCACTGCGCGGAGGAGAGACCGAATGGCCCAAGAACAGACCAAACCGTTCCGCATCCTGGTGGTGGACGACGACGAGCAGGTCCTCACCCTGTTCCAGAGGCTCCTGGGCAAGACCCAGGAGGTGGATGTGGCCCGAGATGGCGCTGAAGCCCTGGCGAAGGCTCAGGAACACACCTACGGCCTGGTCTTCCTGGATGTGCGCCTGCCTGGAGAACTGAACGGCGTCGCCACTCTGGACCGGCTACGGGCCCTGCAACCCGACGCCATCGTGGTCATGATGAGCGGCTACTCCGTGGAGGAGGAGGTGAAGCGGGCCATGGCCCTTGGGGCCATGGACTTCCTGCGCAAGCCCTTTGAGGACCTGGATGAGATCATGACCATTGGGGAAGTCGCCCGCTACCTCAACCTGCACGAACTGACGGTACGCAGGCTGGCGCGGGAGGGAGGCATCCCCGCTTTCAAGGTCGGGCGTCAGTGGCGCGTCAAGCGCCGCATCCTGGAACGCTGGATTGAGCAGGAGACGATGCGCAACCTGGGGCGCGAGGAGGAGAAGCCGGAAGAAGGTTCCTCCTAGACCTCACGCCCCAAAGCCAGAGGAGCGCTCAGGGGCTGAGCCGGGACGCCTTCCTGGTGGCATAGGGGCATGGCCGAAGAGAAAATCCTGATTATAGACGACGAGCCCATGGTGCTGGACCTTTGCCAGAGGATCCTGACCGCCGAGGGCTACCGCGTGACCACCGCTGGGAACGGGTGGGAGGGGATTGAGCGGCTCCGCACCGAGGGTGATGTAGACCTCGTCCTCACCGACATCAAGATGCCCGGCCTGGATGGCCTGGAGACCATCCAGATCCTCCGGGACTCCCATCCCGACCTGGTGACGGTGGTGATGACGGGGTTCAGCACCATGGACCTGGCCATCCAGGCCATCAAACTGGGGGTGGACGAGTTCGTCGTCAAACCTTTCACCCCGCCGGAACTGAGCCTTGCCGTCTCACGGGCCCTGGAGAAAGTCAGGCTGCGGCGGGAAAACATCCGCCTCCAGGCCATCGTCCCCCTCTTTGAACTGAGCCAGACCTTCCTGCGCACGGTGGAATTGGGCCCCCTGATGGACCAGGTGGCCCAGATCGCCTGCCGGGAAGCCAAAGCAGACCACACGGTCCTCCTGCTGGCCCCTGCCCTCAGGTCCACCCGCCTGGCGGTGAAAGCCACGGCAGGCTATGGACCCTCAGAGGCCGACGCCATCGCCCGGCAGGAATTCGCCCAGGAGGCCGTCCTGCCCTCATCTACCCAGTGGCTGGTCCCCTCGCCGGAGGCCCATGGAGGCCGGTTCCGCCCCCTCCTCCGGGCGCTGGACCTCTCCTCTGCCATCATCACCCCCCTCACCGCGAAAGAGGGCATCCTGGGCGCCCTGGTGGTGGGTTGGAAGGCCACTGTCGGCCAGTTCCCACCAGGCCACGCGGAGTTCCTGGCTGTCCTGGGAAGCCAGGCGGCCATTGCCCTGGACAACGCCCGCCTCTTTGAGGACATCCAGAAGGCCTACCGGGAACTTCAAACCCTGGACCGCCTGAAGAGCGAATTCATCAACATCGCCGCCCACGAACTGCGCACGCCCATCGCCATCCTCATGGGCTACGCCAGCCTGCTGGAGGAGACGGCTCCGGAAGACCTCCGGGAGCCCCTGGCCATCATGGTCCGCAATGCCGAGCGCCTCTCCTCGCTGGTGGACGACCTCCTGAACCTGGAACGCCTCCAGGCCGGGTCCACCCTCCTCCACGTGGAGGCCGTCTCCCCAGCCGAACTGGTGGAGGAAGTCATAAGGGATTTCCGCCCCCTCGCCGATAGCAAGTCCCTCCGCCTGGAGGCTGAGGTCCAGCCAGGCCTCCTCCCCATCCAGACCGACCGCAAGAAGCTGCACCTGGTGGTGGCCAACCTGGTTTCCAACGCCGTCAAGTTCACCCCGGAGGGCGGCCAGGTGAAGGTACGTGCCTTTCGGGATGAGGCCGAAGAGGCCCTGGTGGTGGAGGTCCAGGACACGGGCATCGGCATTCCCGCCGAGGAGCAGGAGAGGATCTTCCAGCCCTTCTACCAGGTGGGGTCCTCCCTCACCCGCCGCCACGAGGGGATGGGGCTGGGCCTTTCCATCGTCAAGGGGATGCTGGCCCTTCTGGGGGGGACGGTGTCCGTGGAGAGCCAGGTGGGCCAGGGAAGCACCTTCCGCGTGCGCATCCCCAGCCGGCCCCCGCAAAGGGAAGGCCCGCAAGGAGCCTGAGGCGACCTCACCCAGGCACCTACCCTGACCGCGCCGGTAGTCCCCGTCCAGCACGGCCGCCCCGAGGGAGCGCCGCCCGTCACGGACGGCTGCGGGGGATGCACCTCCTCCACGCGCGCCGCGCCAGCGCGCGCACCAGAGGGGGCCGGAGTGCCCCCCACGCCGCCACCGCCTCCCTTTCCTCCTCCGGCAGCAGGGAGCGGCCCCCGTAGCGCAGCCGGACATAGAGCCCCACCACCCGCCGGATAGGTTCGGCCCCTCCCGGAACCAGCAGGGCCAGGTCGTCGGCCAGTTCGTAGGGCGTGCGGTGGGCGGCCAGGGCCAGGCCCAGCAGGCGGCCGTACCGGAGAAGCCGGGCATAGGCACGCTCCACGGAGGCCACAGCCCCCAGCCCCCATCGCCGCCACGCGAGCCAGGCTGCGAGGCCCACAGGGACCAGCCCTCCCAGAGCCAGGGCCAGCGGCCGGCCCGTGCGCCTGACCCAGGCCCCCCACTCCTCCCAGAACGGTTCAGAGCCTGCCCCTTCCGGACCCAGAGGCTCGGCCGGGCCGTACTTGTCCTCGTCCTCCAGGGGAGATTCCCGATCCTCGCGCTCGGGCCCCCCCTGGGGTCCGATCTGCGCCACGGGCTGCTCCCGGCGGACGATGGCCGGCCGCGCCGCCGTGGGCTCAAACTCCACCCAGCCGTACCCCGGGAAGAAAACCTCCACCCAGGCGTGGGCATCCTGCTCCCGGATGCGGTACACGCCCTGGTCGGGCAGATACTGGCCGCCAGCGTAGCCGGCCACCATCCGCGCTGGGATGCCCACGGCGCGGGCCATCACTGCCAGGGCGGAGGCGTAGTAGTTGCAGTACCCCTCGCGGCTCTCAAAGAGGAAGTAGTCCACACCATCCCTGTCGGGCGGCGGAGCGGGCACGGCCTCGTTGTAGGTGTAGGTCCTGAGGAAGCGCTCCAGAGCCACCACCTTGTCGTAGGGGGTGTCGTAGGGAGCCGTGATCTCCGCCGCCAGGTCCCGCACCCGGGCCGGGAGGGACTCCGGCAATTGCAGGTACCGCTCCACCACCCAGGCCGGGTACTCCGCCGGGGCCGCCCGCAGGCTGCGCACATCGGCGTCGGTCACCGAGGACCAGATCCAGTAGGTGTCGCCCGTCCGCAGGCGCGTGCGGCTGTAGAGAGCGAAGAGGTCTGGTGGGGGTAGTTCCGCGGTCGCCCCCTCCCGCGGCAGGAAGAAGAGTTCTGCCCGGGCCGGGATGCTCACCACCGGCAGCGGCTGCGCGGCCCCGATGAGGAGGCGGTTGCCCGGGCTGTAGACCGTGACCGTCTGCGAGATGATCTGGCGAAGGCCGAAGGGAGGCAGGGAATAGGGCGGAGCCTCCGGGCCTGCCGGGGCTTCCTGGACCTCCGAAAGGAGCCACTCCCGGCCGGTGTACTGGTCGTAGACCATGGCCCGCCAATAGCGGATGTTCGCCCCTCGTACGTCGGCAATGGGCTTGTCCCCCAGGGCCACAGGCCCGCCCAGTTCTAGAGAGCGGCCGAACCAATCTCCAGGGCGGAAGACCTGGTAGTTGAGCGCGGCGAAGAGGCGGTTCCATTCGTCCATGAAGGCGTCCCAGGGCTCCTCCAGGACCTGGGTCAGGCGCAGAAGGGGCTCTCTGGCCGCGGCCACCGGAGTGAGCGCAGCCACGCTCAGGAGGAGCAGGCTCAGCACGACCCCGTAGCGCACCAGGTCAAAGGCCGCTTCGGGCCCCACACGCACGTTGTGGCGGCGCCACTCCGCCATCCACCCGGTCAGGTTGACCTGGACCACCAGCACCAATGCCCCCAGGGCGTAGAGGACGAGATGGGCGTTCAGGCCGCTCGTGGCGGTGGAGAGGACGTTGGTCAGCAGGGCCACCGCGCCGGAGAAGATGGCCGGCCACACCTGCCCCCTGCGGAAGAGCCTCCACGCCCCCCAGTAACTCAGGAGCCCCAGGACCAGCATCAGTTCCAGGACGAACATGAGGTTGTCGTAGTTGACGCCCTGGGTCACCACCACCTGCCAGAAAACCGCCAGGCGGTCGGCCAGGTTCCGCACCCGGTCGGCCCAGGAGAGGTCCCGGGGCAGGAGCGTCCCCACGAGGAGGAGGGTGGCGACGAAACCGAAGGCAAGAGCGTAGAGATGGGCGAAGGTACCCTTCCAGCGGCTGCGGCCCAGGAGCGCACCGACGAGCACGCCTCCCACCACAACCGCCTGGAGGACGTGCAGCCCCTCACACCACTCCGCGGCCATGATGGACCAGGCCACGTCCACCCAGAGGAACGTGAGCAAGAGCCATGCGGGTCCGTCGCGCCTTATGTCAACACCTGGCTCCACAGCCCCCTACCCTCTGCCCAGTCCAAGCCACCTTGCTGGAAACACCCCGCCCTCTCCGCGGAGGTTCAGCCCCTTCCTCAATCCGGCAGGGAGAGGTTCTGCAAAATGGACCCTCCGATGAACTCCCGCAGGATGGAGTTGTCCGGCACCAGGTCTCCGGTGCAGGGGAGCACCCACTCCAGAAACGAGAGGAGGCGCTTGGCCTCCACGTACTCCGGCGTGCCCGGCTCCACCTGCCTCAGGAGGGGCTCCGCCAGGGGCTTGAGCACGGCCAGTTCGTAGGCCAGGGCCGAGTTGAACATGGCGTCGGCCTCCTCCTGGTAGGGGAAGATGTTCCGCACCTCGCCCCGCCGCACGCTCTCCCACCGCTCCAGGGTCTGCTGGGCCGAGTAGCCGCGGAACCTGGCATCCCGGACCAGGCGCCGCAGGAGGCGCGTGTCGGTGGTGGAGATGCGGTTGTGGTGGTCCACCTTCAACTGGGTCAGCGCGGAGACGTACAGGCGGAACACCCGTTCCCGTGGGAACCCCGGCAGGAGGTCCGAGTTCAGGCCGTGGATCCCCTCCAGGAGGATCAACTGCCCCGGCCGGATGGAGACGGTGCGGCCCTGGCGGCGCTTGCCCGCGGCGAAATCGTAGCGGGGCAAAGTCACTTCCCTGCCTTCCAGGAGGGCCTGTAGGTGCTCCAGGAGGAGCCCCCGGTCCAGGGCCTCCAGGGCCTCAAAGTCGTACTGCCCCTGCTCGTCGCGGGGGGTCTCCTCCCGGTCCACGAAGTAGTCGTCCATCTCAATGGGCAGGACGCGGATGCCGTGGGTCAGCAACTGGATGGCCAGGCGCTTGGTGAAGGTGGTCTTGCCGGCGGAAGACGGCCCGGCCACCAGGACGAGGGACAGGCGCTCCCGCTGGCGTGCGATCTCCCGCGCCAGATCGGCCACCCGCTGCTCGTGGAGCGCTTCGGCCACCAGCACCACCTCGCGGATGCGCCCGGTCTCCACAGCCTCGTTGAGGGCGGCGATGTACTCCACCTCCAGGGCCTCCATCCAGGCCCGGTGCTCCAGGAAGACCGAGGTGAGTTTGGTGTGCTCGCGGTACGGGGGGAGCGTGAGCGGCCTCTGGCGCAGGGGGAACCGCAGGATGAACCCCGGCGGCCGCTCCTGAAGGCCGAACCACCGCAGGTAGCCGGTGGAGGGGACCATGTAGCCATAGAAATAGTCGTAGGTCTCGCCAAGGCGGTAGAGGGTCAGGTAGGCCTTGGGCCGGTACGGCAGGAGGCGCACCTTGTCCTCAAACCCCTGCCGCCGGTAGATCTCCAGGGCATCCCGCAGGGGAAGTTCCTGGCGGACGATGGGCAGGTCCGCCTCCACCAGTTCCCACATCCGCCGCTCCAGCCGGACCAGTTCCTCCTTGGTGAACGGTGGCCGGCCCTCCACCTGGCAGAAGAAGCCCCCCAGGGCGACGGAATGGTCCACCGTCACCGTGGCCTCCGGGAAGAGGTCCCGCGCCGCAACCACCAGCAAGAACGTCAGCGACCGCTGGTAGACGCGCATCCCATCCCGGTCGGAAAGGGTGACCGGCCGGACCTCCACGTCCCGGGTCACTGGCCAGGTGAGTTCCCGCAGTTCGCCATCCACCAGCGCGGCGACGACCGGGTCAGCCTCGTCCGGGCGCGCCACCCGGAAGAAGGCTTCCAGCGTCGTGCCTACCGGGCCTTCCCAGATCTCGTCCGGGCCCAGCCGTACCTGGACCGTTGGCCTGGGGCGGCTGCGGTAGATGGCCCCGGCCTCCTCGCCCACCCTTGCCTGAAGATGTTCCACCCGCCGGACCTCTTCCGTCCCTTCCGGCCCCACAGAGCACCTCTCCTCTAAAGCAATCCTCCACGGATCAGCCGGGTATACTTCGCGATGCTTGCCACCCGGCTCTCGCAGTCACTTTCTCCGCCGTGAATCACCTCTGGCAAGTCTAGCACCGCTCAGGGATATCTGCAAGTTCCGCTGTGTCCCTACCAGGGCTGATTCATTCCTGGTGATAGCCCTTCCCTTTTGTAAAAACGAGACAACCCTGGTGTCCCTACAGCCATCCAGAGGGCCGCCAACGCAGGAGGCGCATGGCGTTGAGCACAACCAGAAGGGCCACGCCGGTATCGGCGAAAACAGCCATCCACAGGGTCGTCCTGCCAGCCAGGGCCAGGGCCAGGAAAAGCGCCTTCACCAGGAGTGCGGCGGCCACGTTCTCGCGGACGATCCCCATCATCCAGCGGCTCAGACGGACCAGGTGAGGCACCAGGCGCAGGTCGTCGCCCATGAGGGCCACGTCGGCCGTCTCCAGGGCCTGGTCAGTGCTAGCAGCCCCCATGGCGATGCCCACGGTGGCCCGGGCCAGGGCCGGCGCATCGTTCACGCCATCTCCCACCATGGCCACAACCCCGTGCGCTTCCACCAGCCGGGCCACGGCCTCCAGTTTCTCCTCGGGCAACAGGTTGGCGTGGAACGCGTCCAGCCCCACCTCGCCGGCCACCACCTGAGCCACGGCCTCGTTGTCCCCGGTGAGCATCACCCTCGGCCGCACCCCCAGATCGCCCAGCATCCCCACGGCCTCTGCGCTCTCCGGCCGCAGGGCATCCCGAAGCCCCACCAGGCCCACGACCTGCCCATCGCGCGCCACAAGGATGGCCGTGTGGCCTTTCCCCTCCATCTCCTCGGCCAGGCGGCACACCTCATCCCCGTGGGGGACAGCCTGACAGAAGAAGGGGTGGCTGCCCACCGCCACCTGATGCCCATCCACAGCCCCTGCAACGCCGCGGCCCACCACGGCCCGCACCTCGTCCGCCGGGACGACCGGCACGCCCCGGGCCTCAGCCTCGGCGACCACAGCTTGCGCAAGGGGATGCCCCGAGCGGCTCTCCACCGCTGCGGCCAGCCGCAGGACCTCCTCCGCGGTCTCGCCAGGGACCGGCATCACCAGCGACACCTCCGGCCTGCCGTAAGTGAGGGTCCCCGTCTTGTCAAAAGCGATGGCCCGGAGGCGGGCCGTATCCTCCAGGTGGACACCGCCCTTGACGAGGATGCCGTGGCGTCCGGCGCTGGCGATGGCCGCGGCCACGGCCACAGGCGTGGCCAGCACCAGTGCGCAGGGGCAGGCGATGACCAGGAGGACCAGGGCGCGGTACACCCACAGGCTGAAAGAGCCCCACCCGGCGAGCGTCGGCCCCACCGCGAGGAGCGCCGCCAGAAGCACCACCGCCGGCGTGTACCAGCGGGCAAAGCGGTCCACAAAGCGCTGCGAGCGGGCCTTCTGCGCCTGGGCTTCCTCCACCAACCGCACCATGCGGGAGACAGTGCTCTCCCTGGCAGGACGGGCCACCCGCACGACCAGCACCCCCTCCCCGTTGACCGACCCGGCGTACACCTCGGCCCCGGGACCGCGGTCCACGGGCATGGACTCGCCCGTCACCGGGGACTGGTCCACCGATGAGGCCCCCTCCACGACCACGCCGTCCACGGGGATGCGCTCGCCCGGGCGCACGAGGACCCGGTCCCCCACGTCCACCTGGCCTACGGGGACCTCCTCCTCGCCGCCGTCTGGCCGCAGGCGACGGGCTCTCTCCGGAACAAGGGCCATCAGGGAGCGGATGGCCTGCCGCGCTCGCTCCGCGGTGTACGCCTCTAGGAACTCCCCCAGGTGGAACAGGAGGACCACCACCGCGCCTTCGGCCCACTCGCCGATGGCCACCGCCCCCAGAACCGCCACCGTCATCAAGAGGTCAATGCTCAGGGACTGGGCAAGCCACAGGACCCGCACGCCGCGCACGGCGAGGGGCATCCCCGCCAGCACCGCGGCTGCGCCGAAGAAGACAGACTGCCACCACGGGGGCAGCACCCCCCACCCCAGGAGAGAAGAAGCCACCTCGCCAGAGAAACCCAGGAGGGCCAGGGCTGCGGCCCCCACAATGGCGGCCTCCCGAGCGCGCCGCCGCGCCCATGCCAGGCCTCTCCGGAAAGGGCTCCCTTCCCCATTGGCTTCCGCAAAGCCACTGGCCACCCGGTAACCCAGTGCTTCCACCCGCCGCGCCACGTCCTCCGGAGCCACCCGCTCCGGGTCGTACCCCACGCGCAACGTGCCGGAGGGGACATGCACCGCCGTCCAGAGGACTCCCTCCAGGCGGCCCACGCCCTGCTCCAGTTTGAGGGCGCAGTCGGCGCAGTCCATCCCCTCTAGGGGGAACTCCGCGTGGCGGTAACGCCGGACCACCTCCCCACCAGCGAGACGGGCGGCCCTCTCCACGTCCTCCTCCGTGAGGGCCCGAGGGTCGTAGTGGACCACCAGGTCCCCCCGCGCCAGGTCAAAGTGGACCACTTCCACCCCCTCCTGGGCGAGGAGCAGTTCCCGCAGGCGCGCCGCACAGTCGGGACAATCGGCGTGCATAGGCAGCACCAGGGGGATGTGGAGCACTTTGGTCCCCAGAGCCACGGTGTCCTGCATGCTGTGGTTCACCTCCCATGTATTCTCAAAGGAACGCCACCTCACGCTGCCCGTTCCCCAGCCAGGTGTTCCAGCCCCTGCTCAAACAGGACGCGCACATGGTCATCGTCCAGCGTGTAGAAGACGCGGCGGCCGCGCCGGTGGGCCCGCACCAGGCGCAGGGAGCGCAGGATGCGCAACTGGTGGGAGATGGCCGGCTGGCTCTTCTCCAGGAGGGCCACCAGGTCACCCACACAC
The DNA here is from genome assembly GCA_049969295.1 of Anaerolineae bacterium. Taxonomy (GTDB): domain Bacteria; phylum Chloroflexota; class Anaerolineae; order DTPP01; family DTPP01; genus DAOTYM01. The sequence continues at coordinate 9,606 of JBMFPD010000103.1, forward strand.
AGTTCCCCCTTCCTCAGGGCGCTGACGATGCGCACCCGTGTAGGGTCCGCCAGCGCCCCGTAGAACGCGGCCAGGTCGGCGGCAAGGGTCTCGTCCACAAGTCCCTTCCGGGCCTCCTCGGCCTCGCTTTCGGCGGCATAGAGACATGTTTCCTCTGCCACAGCCCCCCTCCTCCGGCTGATATATCCACGTCTGATTATATGATACTACATTATCTCTCTGGAGTCAAGTCGCGTCAGGCGGACCGCCAGGGCTGACCCATTCATTCCGTTGAAGGTCGGACGGAGGTCCAACCTTTCCAGGGGCAACGCGCTCTAGCAGCCTGGAGAAAGCCGTTCACGAATCTGCCGACGAACTCACGAATGAGCCCGGCGCGACCGAGCCCTTCGTCGGTTCGTTCCTTCCTTTGTGGATGGCGTGAGCACTGGAGCGATCCGTAGGGCACGCCTCCTGGCGTGCCTCCGCGCCGGGAAGAGGGGGGCATGGTCTTCCCTCGGGTGAAGAGGAACGGGCCCCTGGGCCCGCCCTGGCGAGGGGGGTTATCGGCAGG
>JBMFPD010000104.1:0-10149 GCA_049969295.1 Anaerolineae bacterium
CTGGAGCACCTCTCCCTGGACGATGAATTCTGGATGGTGCGCATGATCAACGACCGCCTCCTCCAACGCCTCCAAGAAGGCCCCGTGGACGACGAACTCCTGGTCCGCCTGGCCCGCCTCCTCTACCAGGGCGCAGGCCAGGTCGCCCGCCTCCTGCGCGACCGCCGGGCCATCACCGGCGACGCTGAAGAGGGGTTCGCCCAGGCCATGGGCCGCGTCCTGGACGAACTGAACACCCTGACCGACTGGGACGTGCGCCTTTAGTCCGCGGCGCACCTCTCCAGGAGCCTCCGGCATGTGGATGCCCCGCCTCGCCGCCCGCATCCTCCTGGACCCCGCGGCCTTCGCCCACGCCGTCCTGGGTGTGACCCTGCGCCCCTACCAGGTCGCCCCGGCCCGCGCTATCGCCCGCTCCGTCGTCCGACGGCAGGGCCTGCGCTTCGCCGTCCTCATGGCCCGCCAGGCCGGCAAGAACGAACTCTCCGCCTGCCTAGAAGCCTACTTCCTCAACCTCTTCGCCCGGCGCGGCGGAACCCTGGTCAAGGCCGCCCCCACCTACCAGCCGCAACTCCTCCTCTCCCAGGAGCGCCTCACCGCCCGCCTGGACAACCCCTGGAACCGCGGCCACTGGCGCGTGGAACACGGAAACGCCATCTGCCTGGGACAGGCCCGCGCCCTCTTCCTCTCCGCCCAGCCCGACGCCAACGTCGTCGGCGCCACCGCCGACATCCTCCTGGAATGCGACGAGGCCCAGGACGTCCCCCAGGACCGCTGGGACAAAGCCTTCGCCCCCATGGCTGCGGCGGAGAACGCCACCATCGTCTTCTACGGCACCCCCTGGACCCGCCACACCCTCCTCGGCCGCATCCTGCGGGAACTGACCGCCGAGGAGGCCCGGGACGGTATCCAGCGGGTCTTCCGCGCCGATTGGCAAGCCGTCGCTGCCGTCCACCCGCCCTACGGCCAGCACGTGGCCAGGGAACTGGCCCGCCTGGGCCCGGACCATCCTCTCTTCCGCACCCAGTACGCCCTGGAAGAGGTGGACGACGCCGCCGGCATGTTCCCTCCAGCACGCCAGGCCCGCATGCAGGGGGACCACCCACGCCAGGAGGCCCCCGAGCCCGGCCGCCGCTACGCCTTCCTGCTGGACCCGGCCGGCGTGGACTGGCCCGACCAGCCCCCACACCTGGCGCGGGACCTGACCGCGCTCACGGTGGTGGAGGTGGGCGAGGAACGGCTCCCTGTGTACCGCGTGATGCACCGACGCGGCTTCCGCGGGGAACCCCACCCACAAGTGGCCGCGGCGGTGCTGGACCTGGCAGCCCACTGGAACCCCCGACGGGTGGTGGTGGATGCCACCGGCGTCGGGACTGGCCTCGCTTCGTGGCTCCAGGCGGAACTGGGGGAGCGGGTGGTGCCGGTCACCCTCACCGCCGCCCGCAAGTCGGCCATGGGCTGGGCCTTCCTCGCCCTGTGCGATGCTGGCCGTGTGCTGGACCACCGGCCCGACGGCTCCCCGGAGCAGGCTGCTTTCTGGGAGGAAGTGCGCGCCGCTCAGTACGCCCTGCGGCCCGGCCAGACGCTCTCCTGGGGCGCACCGCCCGGCGGCCACGACGACTGGCTTCTTTCCCTGGCCCTCGTCATCGTGCTGGAAGAGGAACGATGCCCACCGCACGCCGCTGCTCTGCTCCTCCCCGAGGACGAGGGGGCGCGCCCCTAGGTCACGCGGGAGGCGTGACCTCCCCTCTCACCTGCGGGAAGGGGCAAGGACGGGGCTTTGACCAACAGGGGACGCACAATGGCCCCCAGGCGCTACGATCCTGCCTACCTGGAAGCCCTGGCTTCCTCCGCCCGGGCCGGCGACCGGGACGCCCTGGCGCGCCTCTGGGACCTCGCCCTGCCGGTGACCCGCGCCCGGGCCCGCCACGCCCTCCGCCGCCTGGCGCAGGGCGAGGTCCCCTTCTACGACGCCGAGGACCTCCTCCAGGACCTCTTCCTGGAGTTCCACCGCTGGCTGGTAGAAACGCCAGCGGACGGCCACCACGACCTCCTCCAGCGGTGGAGTTACCGCCTGCCCATGGTCCTGCGGAGCCTCCTGCGGCGGCCGCCCCTGCGACTGGGCGTGCCCTGGCGGGAGGAGGCGTGGCAAGGGCTCGCTCGCCACGGGGAGGCTGACGAAGAAGGCCCAGAGAGGCCAGAAGAGGCCTGGCCCGCCCCCGGTCCAGGGCTCGTGCAGCAAGTGCTCCAGGGCGAAGAGGTGGCCCAGGCGCGCGCAGCACTGGCCACCCTCACGCCGGAAGACCGGGGCCTCCTCTGGCGTCGCTACGGCTGCGAGGAGCCCGTGGCGGAGATCGCCCGCGCCCTGGGGTGGACGCCGGAGGAAGTCCACCGCGCCCTGCGGACTGCCCGGGCGCGCCTGTGGAAGGCCCTTCAAGGCTGACCGGCAGACCCGCGGGCCCCAGGTCCGTGCGAAAGGGAACGAACCCTTCCCTCCCCCATTTGACGCGCGTGCCCCCTTGGGGTATAATAATTATGGTGGCACGGTTTCCGTAAGATGGAACGCTTTCTCCTACGGAAACTTGCCCATATTCATGTGCAGCCCAGGACGATGCCATGTCCCACCATCGGGAGGAAGCCTGTTAGCGCCACGCCTACGCCCCCTTCCCTGGGGGATGCGTGGCGTTTTGCTACAGAGCCGCTAGAATTCACGCGTCCAGGCGTGACGGACCGGGAGAGCGCGCCCTGCGCGCCACAGGAGGGCTTGCAATGCCAGTCCAAGCACAGGGGGCCCTTCGTCTGGAGCCCCGGGAACTTTCCCCTGCAGTGGAGGCCCTGCGGGAGGCCGTAGCCGCGTGCATGCAGTGCGGAACCTGCTCAGGCTCGTGCCCTTCGGCGCCTCGGATGGACTACACCCCACGACAAGTGATGCTCCTCCTGCAACTGGGCCTGGAAGACGAGGCCATCCGTGCCCAGGCTATCTGGGTCTGCGCCAATTGCTACATGTGCACCGTGCGCTGTCCACGGGACATCCCCGTCTCCGAGGTCATGGGCGCGCTGCGTACCCTGGCCTTGCAGCGCAACCTGGCCGGTCGGCAGGACCGGGCCTTTGTGGATTCGTTCCTCGGCCTCGTGCGCCGCTACGGCCGCATGTCGGAGCCGGAACTCCTGGTGCGCTACTACCTGCAGAACAACCCCCTCAACCTCCTGAAACGCACGAGCCTTGCCCTGGCCATGCTCCGACGGGGCAAGATCGCGCTCCTGCCCCACCGGGTGAAGGGGATCGACCAGGTGCGGCGTATCTGCCAGGTGCAAGGAGGGGAAGGGGGATGAGCATGGGAGCCAAGGGCTTGCGCTACGCCTACTACCCCGGCTGTAGTCTGGAGACCACGGCCAAGGAGTACGACCGTTCCTGGCGGGCCGTGGCCGAGGCGCTGAACATCACCCTGGAAGAAATTCCAGACTGGAACTGCTGTGGGGCTTCCCCTGTGCACATCCAGGACCCCCGATTGGCTGCTGCTCTGCCGGCCCGCAACCTGGCTCTGGCCGAGGCGATGGGTGCGGATGTAGTGGCCCCCTGCGTGGGGTGCTACAAGAACCTGCGCAAAGCGGCCAAGGAGACCCACCAAGACGCCACCTTGCGGCAGCAGGTGGGGGAAGCCGTGGGCCGAGAGTTCCGGGGGACGGTGCAGGTGAAGCACCCGGTGGAGGTGCTCCTCCTGGATGTGGGCCTGGAGGCCATTCGGGAGCGGGTGGTGCGCCCCTTGCAGGGGCTGAAGGTCGCCCCCTACTACGGCTGCTACCTGACCCGCCCTGACAGCCCCTTTGACACGGCCGAAAACCCCCAGTCGTTGGACCGCCTGATGGAGGCCATCGGCGCAGAGCCAGTCCCGTACCCTCTCAAGACACGGTGCTGCGGCGGCGGCATTTTCCTCACGCGGGAAGAGATGGCCCTGGAGATGAGCCACCGCCTGCTCACGCAGGCCCGTCGCAGCGGGGCCGACTGTATGGTGGTGGCTTGCCCCTTGTGCGACATGCTCCTGGATGCCTACCAGGGCCGCGTGGAGGCCCACCTGGGGGTGCGGCACGGGATGCCGGTCCTGTACTTCTCCCAGTTGATGGGGCTGGCCCTGGGGGTGGAAGAGAAGAGGCTGGGGTTTGAAGCGCGGTTCGTCTCCCCAGAGCCCGTCCTGGCCAAACTCAGGGTCGCGGCTTCCAGCGGATAGAAGAGCGGAGGGTAACCTGCTGATGGAAGAAGTCAAAGTCGGTGTGTACGTCTGTCACTGTGGGGCCAACATCGCTGGCGTGGTGGACGTGGAGGCAGTGGCCCAGTTTGCGGCGCACCTGCCCGGTGTCGTCGTGGCGCGGGATTACAAATACACCTGCTCCGACCCGGGCCAGGAGATGATCCGGGAGGACATCCGCACCCTGGGCGTGAACCGGGTGGTGGTAGCGGCCTGCTCCCCGCGCATGCACGAGCCCACCTTCCGCCGCACCCTGGCCACGGCCGGCCTGAACCCCTACTTCCTGGAGATGGCCAACATCCGGGAGCAGGTGGCCTGGGTGCACCAGGACGACCCCGCGGCTGCCACCGAGAAGGCCAAAGACCTGGTGGCAGCGGCCGTGGAGCGGGTCAAGCGGCACCAGCCCCTGGAAGTGCAGCACACGGCCATGGAGCCAGCCGTGCTGGTCATCGGCGGGGGGATCGCTGGCATCCAGGCTGCCCTGGACGTGGCCGAGGCCGGCTACCAGGTCTACCTGGTGGAGCGACAGCCCACCATCGGCGGCAAGATGGCCCAGTTGGACGAGACCTTCCCCACCCTGGACTGCAGTACCTGAATTCTCGGCCCCAAGATGATGGATGCCGGTCGGCATCCCAGGATCCAACTCCTCACCTACAGCGAAGTGGTGGACGTCCAAGGGTACGTGGGGAATTTCCAGGTGCGGGTCCGCCGCAAGCCCCGCTACGTGGTGGAGGACCTCTGCACGGGGTGCGGAGCCTGCGTGGAAGCCTGTGTCTGGAAGAAGCGGGTCCCCTCCGAGTTTGAGATGGGGCTGGGGATGCGCAGCGCGGCCTACATCCCCTTCGCTCAGGCCGTGCCCCTCAAGGCTGTCATTGACCCCCAGAGCTGCCTCTTCCTGACGCGGGGCAAGTGCAGCCAGAAGTGCGTCAAGGCCTGCGAGCGAGGGGCCATTGATTTCAACATGCAGGAGACCTACGTAGACCTGCGGGTGGGCGCCATCATCCTGGCCACCGGGTACGACCTCTTTGACATCCGGCAACTCCCTCAGTACGGCTACGGGGTCTACCCGGATGTCTACACCGGCCTGGAGTTCGAGCGCCTCCTGAGCGCGGCTGGTCCCACCGGGGGCCGGATCGTCACCCGCGATGGGCGGGAACCGGAGGCCATCGCCTTCCTCCACTGCGTGGGCAGCCGGGACGAGCGGGGCCTTCCTTATTGCTCCCGGTTCTGCTGCATGTACGCCCTGAAGCATGCCTACATGGCCCGGCACAAGACCAGGGCCCGCATCTACGAGTTCTACATCGACATCCGCTCCGCGGGCAAGGCCTACGAAGAGTTCTACAAGCGGGTGCAGGAGGAAGGGGTCTACCTCATTCGGGGCAAGGGGGTGGAGGTCCTCCCCGGGGAGGATGGCAAACTGCTGGTCCTCGCCGAAGATACCCTTCTGGGGCGACCCATAGAGGTCCCCGTGGACATGGTGGTCCTGGCCACGGGCGCGCAGCCTTCGGCCGGGGCCAGGGAACTGGCCCAGATGCTCAACGTCAGCCTGAGCGCCGACGGGTTCTTCGCCGAGGCCCACCCCAAACTGCGGCCAGTGGAGACGGCCACAGCGGGCATCTTCCTGGCCGGGTGCTGCCAGTCGCCCAAGGACATCCCGGACACGGTGGCCCAGGCTGGCGCGGCCGCGGCCCAGGCCCTGCGCCTGCTGAGCAAGGGGATGGTGGAGATTGAGCCGACGGTGGCCACGGTGGTGGAGGCGCGCTGCTCGGGCTGTGGGCAATGCGTGCTGGTCTGCCCTTACAAAGCCATCGAAGTACGGGAAGGCAAGGCCCACGTCAACCCGGCCCTGTGCAAGGGATGCGGTACCTGTGTGGCCGCCTGCGAGGCCAAGGCCCTGGTGGCCCTCCACTTCACCGACGAAGCCATCGTCGCCCAGGTGGACGCCATCCTCCACCGCGACGAACTTGTGGCGGCCAAATGACTCACCACAGAGCGCACAGAGGACACTGAGAAGAAGATTTGGATAAATCCTCGTGCTCTCTGTGCCCTCTGTGGTGGAAACAGACTCTGGGGAGAGGGCAATGAGCGAGAAGGAGACCGGCACGTTTGAGCCGAAGATCATCGGGTTCTTCTGCAACTGGTGCTCCTACGGCGGGGCGGATGCGGCAGGCACGGCCCGGCTCCAGTACGCCCCCAACGTGCGGGTGGTGCGGGTCATGTGTTCCGGGCGGGTCTCCCCCGAACTCATCCTGCACGCCTTCCGCGAGGGGGCCGATGGCGTGCTGGTTCTGGGGTGCCACATCGGCGACTGCCACTACGCCGAAGGGAACCACCGCACCGCCAAGCGCATCCCCATCCTGCGCAACCTGCTCCAGTACGTGGGGATTGAGCCGGAGCGCCTGCGGCTGGACTGGGCCTCGTCGGCCGAGGGAGACAAGGTCGCCCGGGTGGTCACCGAGTTCACCGAGACGGTGCGGGCCTTGGGGCCTCTCCGCATCGGACGGCAAGAGGGGAGGAAGTAGTATGGCAGAGGACTCGCGGCTGGAAGCCCTGCGCCAGGCCGTGCAGGCCGCCCTTCAGGAACTGGAGGGCGTCCTCGCCCTGCGTGCCGACCACGGCGGCGCGGTTCCCCACCTCTACCGCCCAGGGGACGACGTGTCCGATGTGGTCCTGGAGCCCCGCTACCCCCTGGCCCTCACGGTGGACCTCCTCCTCTCGGCCCACCCGGAGGCCCGGCTGGGAGTGGTGGTGCGGGGCTGCGATGAGCGAGCCCTGGTGGAGATGGCCAAGCGCAACCAGGTGGACCAGGGCCGTCTCACCCTCATCGGGGTGGCCTGCACCCCGGAAGAGGCCCGGGAATGCCGCTGTGCCACGCCCTACCCCACGGAGTTCGTCGCCGGCGAGCGGGTGGAGGGGGTGGAGGACGAGTGGCTGGCCCAGTACGAGGCCATGAGCCGCGAAGAACGGTGGGCCTTCTGGAGCCGGCAGTTCGCCAAGTGCTACAAGTGCTACGGGTGCCGCAACATCTGCCCGGAATGTTTCTGCGAGGCCTGCGCCCTGGAAGACGACCTCTGGGTGGAGCGGGGGGTCCTGGCCCCGCCCTTCCCCTCCTTCCACCTTATCCGGGCGATGCACATGGTGGCGCGGTGCGTGGCCTGCCGCCAGTGCGAACTGGTCTGTCCGGCCGACATCCCCCTGACGGTGCTCTACCGCCTGCTGAACCGGGATGCGGCGGAACTGTTCGGCTACGTGCCTGGCCGCAGCGTGGACGAGAAGCCACCGCTGGTGCTGCCGCTGGAGGAACGGTGACATGGAATACCGCAACGTCCTGACCACCTGCGTCTACTGCGGCGCGGGGTGCGGATTGTACCTGCAGGTGCTGGATGGCCGCGTGGTGGGGGTGCTCCCCGCCAAACAGCACCCCGTGAGCGAGGGGAAACTGTGCATCAAGGGCTGGAACGCGGCCGCTTTCATCCACCACCCCGACCGCCTGAACCAGCCCCTCATCAAGCGGAATGGGGAGTTCCAGCCAGCCACCTGGGACGAGGCCCTGGACCTCGTGGCGCGGAGGCTGGGCGAAATCCGGGAGGCGAGCGGCCCTGACGCCCTGGGCTTCCTCTGCTCGGCCAAGTGCACCAACGAAGAAAACTACCTCATGCAGAAGTTCGCCCGGGCCGTCATCGGGACCCACAACATAGACCACTGCGCCCGCCTCTGACACAGCCCCACGGTGGCCGGTCTGGCCACGACCTTCGGCAGCGGGGCGATGACCAACAGCATCCCCGAACTGGAAGGGGCGGACTGCATCCTGGTGACAGGGTCCAACACCACGGAGGGACATCCTCTCGTCGCCACCCGCATCTACCGCGCCGTGGAGCGGGGGGCGAAACTGATCCTTGTGGACCCGCGGGAGATCCAACTGGCCCGCTTCGCGGCCATCCACTTGCGGCAGCGGCCCGGCACGGACGTGGCCTGGCTCAACGGCATGATGCACGTGATCATCCAGGAGGGCCTGTGGGACGAGGAGTTCGTCCGGGAGCGGACGGAGGGGTTTGAGGCCCTCAGGGAGGTTGTGGCGAAGTACACGCCGGAGCGGGTGGAGGCCATCACTGGTATCCCGGCTGCGGACCTGGTGGCGGCGGCCCGCCTGTACGCGCAGGCGGAGCGGGCCAGCATCGTCTACGCCATGGGCATCACCCAGCACACCACCGGGACCGACAACGTCATCGCCTGCGCCAACTTGGCCATGCTCACGGGGAACGTGGGGCGGGAGCACACCGGCGTGAACCCCCTGCGGGGCCAGAACAACGTCCAGGGGGCCTGCGACGTGGGCGGCCTGCCCAACGTCTACCCCGGCTACCAGAGCGTGGCCGACGAGGCCGTGCGGGAGAAGTTCCAGAAGGCATGGGGCTACGCCCCACCGCCGAAGCCCGGCCTGACCGTGGTGGAGATGACCTTCGCCAGTGCAGAAGGCCGCCTGCGGGGCATGTACATCATGGGGGAGAACCCGGTCCTCAGCGACCCGGATGCCCACCATGTGCGCCAGGCCCTGGCCCAACTGGACTTCCTCGTGGTGCAGGACATCTTCCTCACGGAGACGGCCCAACTGGCCCATGTGGTCCTCCCCGGGGTCTCCTTCGCCGAGAAGGACGGCACGGTCACGAGCACCGACCGGCGCATCCAGCGGGTGCGGCAGGCCATTGAGCCCCTGCCGGGGAGCCGGTCCGACTGGACCATCCTCTGCGACCTGGCGCGGCGCATGGGGGCGAAGGGGTTTGACTTCGCTTCGCCCGCAGAGGTCATGGACGAGATCGCCTCCCTCACGCCCATCTACGGCGGCGTCAGTTTCGCCCGCCTGGAGGAGCAGGGCTCCCTCCAGTGGCCCTGCCCCGCGCCGGACCACCCTGGCACACCCTACCTGCACAGGGGGAAGTTCTCCCGGGGGCTGGGGCGCTTCGTGCCTGTGGAGCACAAGGAGCCAGCGGAACTGCCGGACGAGGAGTACCCCTTCACCCTCACCACTGGCCGCACCATGTTCCACTTCCACACCGGGACCATGACCCGCCGCTCCCAGAAACTGCACCAGGAAGTGCCCGAAGCCTACGTGGAACTGAACCCTGAGGACGCGGAGAGACTAGGGGTGCGACGGGGCGGCCGGGTGCGCATCCGCAGCCGCCGCGGGGAGATTGAGACCAGGGTCTGGCTGACCCGGCGGGTGCCGCGGGGCGTGGTCTTCGTCCCCTTCCACTTCGCCGAGGCCGCCGCCAACGCGCTGACGGTGGCCGCCCTGGACCCGGTGGCCAAGATCCCCGAGTACAAGGTCTGCGCTGTGCGAGTGGAGCCGGTCCAGGAGCAGGTGACGGCCTGAGGGAAGAGGCCCACACCGCCCCAGCCGGCGCTGGGGAACCCTTTAAAGCCTTCGGCCCTTTGTGGTGCAGCCCGAGGGCGGTCTGAACATCGCCCCTTTGATGCCTCTGGAAGGGGGGAGCGAGGCTGGGAGGTGTCAACAGTGGCCACAATCCTCGCCCTCAAAGGGCCTGTGGGCCTCGCGGTGTTCCTGGCCGTCCTGGGCGCGGCCTTCCTCCAGATGCAGGTGCGGCGCATCCTCCCGCCGGTCCTCCCAGGCAGGCCCGTGACCCTCGTGGCCTGGCACCGGTGGCTGGGGCGCATCGCCCTGGCCGGCTTCCTGGTGGATAGCGCCTTCTGCCTGGTCGTCATCGCGGCCCTCGGCTTCCCACCCACGCCCCGGTATGTGCTCCACGCCCTGTTCGCCGCCCTCGGCGCGCTGGCCTTTGGGGCCAAGGTGTGGATCGTGCGGCGCAAGGTCCGCTGGGGCACGGCGCGCCTCGTCCCCCTGGGGGCAGGCCTTGCCCTGCTCCAGACGGGAGTCTTCCTGACTGGAACCTTG